>NZ_JAOVQN010000048.1:0-8527 GCF_025673445.1 Ruegeria marisflavi | reverse complement strand
ACCCTGCAGCTGATCGCGAGAGATACCGTAATATTTCAAAACAAAATCAACCCGATGGGAGTTGTTCAGGACGAACTGAGTAATCAGCCTTCGGGATAACCAGGACGGTTCAAAGGTCTTTTTCAATTCTTAAGTTGGAGGAATATATATCATGAGGGTCTAGAAAATGATTTCCTGATTGTTCTTGAAATAGCGAAATGGAGTTTGAGAAAGCATGGCTGGACGCTACAAAACCTCCCTTCCCACCTCAGGCCAGTTTGCTTAACCAAACGGACAAGACGTGACCCTCACAGGAACTCGCCTCCGTCGATGACGAAGGCCTGCCCAGTCATGAAGGCTGAGACGTCCGAGGCAAGATAGACAACGCCCTGGGCAATCTCATCGACCGTTGCCCAGCGGCCCATCGGGATCGTTTCGCGCACATAGGATTCCAGCGCCGCCCGGCCGCCCATCTGCTGTTCAAATCCTGCGTTGAACGGCGTGTCGACAAAGCCGGGGCACAGCGCGTTGAACCGGATCGCATGGCGGGCGTAATCCGCCGCCATCTGGCGCACCATGGCCACCGCCGCATGTTTGGTGGTGGCATAGGCGATCATGCCCCGGTCGTATTGCACGCCCGAATTCGACGCCGTCACGATGACACTGCCGCTCCCCTGCGCTTTCATATGTGGCACCGCGGCACGCGCGGCCACGAAATGTGAACGTACGTTCAGCGCCCACGAGGCGTCCATATCGGCCGGTTCCACTTCTTCCAGTGTGCCTGCGACCTGCAAGCCCGCATGCGAATGCAGCACGTCCAGCCGCCCGAACTCCTGCACAGTATCGGCCACCGCAGCACCCAGCGCCGCGTCACAGGTCACGTCTACCGCGCGCGCGCGCGCCCCGCCGCCGATCTCCTCGGCCACCGCCGCAGCCAGCGCGCCATCGCGGTCGGTCACCATCACCCGCGCGCCTTCCCGGGCCATGGCAATGGCACTCGCCCTGCCAATCCCCGACCCCGCCCCGGTCAACAGGGCGACCTTGCCTGCAAGCCGCATGTTGCTGTCTCCCCAGCCGTTTCTCTGCCTCAACCCGATTTCGCCGCGCCCCGCCGCAGCAGGATCTGCGCGATCACCAGCAGCATCAGCGAAGCCGCCATCACCATCGTGCCGATGGCGTTGATCTCGGGCGTCACCCCGCGCCGGATCGACGAAAAGATGTAGATTGGTAGCGTTGTCTCGGACCCGGCGACAAAGAACGCGATGATGAAATCGTCAAAGGAAAAGGTGAAGCTCAGCAGGAACCCCGCCAGGATCGCCGGTGCGATCAACGGCAGCGTCACCTGCCGGAACGTGCCCCAGGGCGTCGCGAACAGGTCCTGCGAGGCTTCGAGCAGCGACCGGTCCATCCCCGCGATCCGCGCCCGCACGATGATGATCACCAGCGCCATGGTGAACATCGTATGCGCCGCCACCAGCGTGCCCATGCCCATGTTCAACTGAGGCGCTGCCGCCCCCTCGGGCCAAAGCGCCGCCAGCATCGGGTTCACCCAGCCGAACACGGTAACCAGCGCGATCAGCGTGGCGATCCCGATCACGATGCCCGGGATCATCACCGCGATATAGATCAGCGCGTCGAACAGCGTCCGCAGCCAGCCGCTCACCCCCTGCAACGCGATCGCCGCCATGGTGCCCAGGCTCGCCGCCAGACAGGCGGTCAGGAAGGCCGCGATCAGGCTGGTCTCCAGCGCGTCCATGACAAAGGGATTGCTCAGCGCCTTGCCATACCACTTGGTGGAAAATCCCATGAACTGGCTGGCATGGCGGCCCGAGTTGAAACTGAAGACCGCGATCACTCCGATCGGGATATAGAGGAACAGGTAGACTGAGATCGCATAAAGACGCATGCCGCCCTCACATCAGCGAGATATCGTCGCGCTGGCCGCCCAGCCGCGAGATGAATTTCATATAGACCGTCACCGTCACCAGCATGATCAACACCAGCGTCATCGCCACGGCCGAGCCAAAGGCCCAGTTGCGCGATTGCAGGAACAGATCGACCAGCGCGTTGCCGACAAAGAACACCTTGCCGCCGCCCAGGATCGCCGGGATCAGGAACTCGCCCATCAGCAGGATGAAGACCAGCATACAGCCCGTCGCCACCCCCGGCACCGACAGCGGCAGCGTCACCTGCCAGAATGTCCTGAGCGGCGTCGAGCCGAGATCCGAGGACGCCTCCAGCAACCGCTTATCCAGCTTGTCGAGGCTGACAAAGATCGGGAACACCATCAGCGGCAGATAGCCATAGACAATACCCACCAGCACCGCAAAGGGCGTGTTGATCAGGCGCACCTCGTCGATCCCCACCATCTCCAACAGCGCCGGTATCCCGCGCCCGCCCAGGATGAAGATCCACGCATAGGACCGGATCAGGATCGAGGTCCAGAATGGCACGATCACCAGGATCAGAAGGGTCGTGCGCCATTTCGGAGAACAGCGCACGGCCAGGTAATAGGCCAGCGGATAGGCGATCAGCAAGGCCGCCAGGGTGCCCAGCGGCGCCAGGATCAGCGTGTTCTTGAACGCCGTCCATCGCGCCGGCAGATTGGCATATTGCTCCAGCGTCAGGGCCGGAACATAGCCGCCCGCCGCCCCGCGCTCTCCGAAAGAGAAGATGAACACCACAACCAGCGGCAGCACCAGCATGACCAACAGCCAGATCCCCGCCGGGGCCAGCAACACGCCGTTTCTCCTTAGCTGCCTCATGTGGGGCCCTCTCCTCTTTCGGTTTGCTTTCGCGTGGTCAGGCCGACTTGAACCGGGCCAGCAGTTCCGCCCGGTTCGGGTCCGTCAGCGTTGCCGCCGCGCCGAACTCAAGCGCGCTCAGCAGGTCCGCCGCCGGGTACAGGATCGGATCTTCCAGCAGTTCCTTGGGCAAAAGCGCATTGGTGCGCGCATCCGCCGAAGGATAGCCATGCGCCAGCACTTCTTTCGCGTTCACTGCCGGATCCAGCAGGAAGTTGATCAGCGCATAGGCCGCGTCCATATGCGGTGCCCCCTTCGGGATTGCATAGTAATCCGACCATAGCTCGCCGCCTTCCTTGCCCAGGACATAAACGATCTCGGGCATGTCGACGTTCATCTGCTTGCCGTCGCCGGTCCAGCACATGGTCATCCAGGCATCACCATTGCGCATCGGCGGCTGGTAATCCGACGAGATCGCAAACAGATGCGGCTTGGCGTCCAACAGCAGCTTCTCGGCATCCGCCAGTTCCTTCTCGTCCACCGAGTTGAAGGAATAGCCGAAATATTTCAGCGCGTTGCCGATGGTCGTCAGCTGATAGTCATGCACCATGGTGCGGCCGGAATAGGTGCCCATGGTCAGGTCCCAGAATTCCTTCCAGGTGGTCGGTGTCGGCGCCCCATCCAGCTTGCTGGTATTGATGGCAAAACCGGTGGTGCCCCAGTTCTTGGGCACCGCGTAAAGCGTACCGTTCACGCTGCCCGCGTCCGAGAACCGCTGTTCAAACGATCCCGCGTCGTAATTCGCCAGTTTCGACGTATCCAGCGGGGCGATCAGATCCTCATCCACATAGGTCGTGATCGTATAGTTGGTGGGCACGAATACGTCCCAACCCGATCCGCCCGCCTGAAGCTTGGCCAGCATCTCTTCGTTCGAGCCAAAGACATTGACCTGCACATGCGCCCCGGTCGCCTCGGTAAAGGCGTCGAAATTGGCCTCGTCATGATAATTGGGCCAGGTGGCCAGGATCACCCGGTCGCCGATATCGCCCGCGGCCCAGGCCGGTCTCGGCCGCAGGCCGGGCACCGCCGCCCCCATGACCGCGCTGGCCACGCCAAGCCCGGTTACGCCCAGGAAATGCCGGCGCGTCACCGAGCCTTTTTGATAGCGGCGGAGTTCCTCCATGAACCGCTTCTTCGAAATCGTTCCGTCGTCTTTGGACATGACAACCTCTCTGTTGCTTGGGGTGACTGTTTTTACTGTTCAAGGATCAGAAGCGCGTTTTCATCCCATGAAACAAAGGCTTCCTCTCCCACATTGAACGTCCCCGCGTTCAATTCCGACTGCCGCGGCACAAGGACCAGGATGTCCCCCAGCGTTCCGCTCCGCACCAGGTATTCCGTATGTTCGCCCAGAAAGATCCGGTTTAGGATGGTCACCGGCTCGGACATGCCTGCCTCGGGTGCCTCCCGCGACAGGGCGATCTGCTCGGGGCGGATACTGACACAGACCTCCTGCCCAGTCTTGACCGCAAAGCCCGGCTTGCCCCGCACGTGCTGGCCCCCGGCCAGCCGTGCCGCAACATGGTCCGGACCCGCCTCGGCCACCACCGCGTCAAAGAAATTCGACGTGCCTACAAACCCCGCCACATAGCGGGTGCGCGGGTTGTCATACAGCTCGCGCGGCGTGCCCACCTGCACGATCCGGCCCCCGTTCATGACGCAGATGCGATCCGACATCGACAGCGCCTCTTCCTGGTCATGCGTGACCAGCACAAAGGTGATCCCCAGCCGCCGCTGAAGGTCCTGCAACTCGATCTGCATCTCCTTGCGCAGCTTGCGGTCGAGCGCCGCCATCGGCTCGTCCAGAAGCAGGATCTTGGGCTCGTTCACGATCGCCCGCGCCAGCGCCACCCGCTGCTGCTGGCCGCCCGACATCTCCCAGATGCGGCGCGGACCGAATCCTTCCAGCCGCACGATCTCCAGCACCTTCTCGACCTTTTCCTTCACCGTGGCGCGGTCGGGCCGGGGCCGACGCTGCCGCAACCCATAGGCGATATTGTCGAACACGCTCAGATGCGGGAACAGCGCATATTGCTGGAACACCATGTTCACCGGCCGGTTATGCGCCTCGACATGGTTCACCACCTCGCCGTCCAGCAGCACCTCGCCCTCGGTGGGTGCCTCGAACCCCGCCAGCATCCGCAACGCCGTAGTCTTGCCGCATCCTGACGGCCCCAGAAAGGACAGAAACTCGCCCTCGGCAATGGACAGGTTCAGATCGCTGGCCGCCACGACAGGCCCGAATGTCTTGGTCAGGCCCCGGAATTCCGCGATGGTTCGCACGGCTGCGCTCATGTCGAAACTCATATGCTCTTGTTTTCCCCGTACTTGTCTTTTTTGCGATTCTAGATATACCGCTTAGACAGGTATATTTTTGCAAGAACTTCGTTTTGTTGTATATACCCCATTTTGAATATGCCGATCTGAGTAGACGGGGGATGAGATGTTCGAATGGATAGGCGAAGCCGCCGAAACCGTGCGCCGGATCGGCACACCCGGCTTTCCCGCAGCGCTGGCCGAGGCCCTGCGCGCCGTGGCGCCCTTCGACTACACGGTGGTCTTCGGCTATGTCGGCTCCAACGCACCGATGGATCTCTACGACGACTTTCCCGCCTCGAAACGGCAGGTCTTCGTCCAGGATTACCAGGCCGGGCCTTACGTGCTCGACCCGTTCTTCCTGGCCGCCACCAAGCCGGTCGCACCCGGCCTCTACCGGATGCGCGATGTCGCACCCGACCGGTTCTACCAGGGCGAATACTTCCGCAGCTACTATGTCCAGACCGGTCTGGCCGAGGAAATCGGCTATTTCATCGAGATACCCGGCATCGGCATGGTCGTGGTCTCGCTGATGCGCTCCGACCGGACCTTCTCGGCCAAGGAATACCGGCACCTGACCGCGGTCTGGCCGATGGTCGAGGCCATGTGCCAGCGGCATTGGGCCAGTTTCGCCGACATGGCGGGCACCACAGACCCATCACAAGGCTCGGTGCGCGGCAAGGTCGACCGCGCCTTTCACGCCTTTGGAGAGGGCCTCCTGACCCCGCGCGAACGCGAGGTTGTCGAACACACGCTCAAGGGCCATTCGGCCGATGCCGTGGGCGCCATCCTGGGCATCTCGCCGGGCACCGTGCGCATCCACCGCCGCAACATCTATGCCAAACTTCGGATCAACTCGCAGGGAGAGCTGTTCTCCAAATTCATTGCCGGTATCGTCTGAATGCTGCCGTTACTTATGGTCAGAACCGGTTTTGCAAGGGATTTCGTGAGGTGAGGAGATCGAAGCGGCTTACGGTCGTTTGCTCGACCTATTTTGCGTGGCGTGGTTGACAGTTGACCTTGATGAAGTCCGCATGCTGGGTTCCTCTCAAACAGGTCAACTTTGACGCCCTGACACCACCCCGGCATGTCGCAGCAGCGGTTCGGTCCAATCAAGGAGCGGCAAGTGAGAGACGTGGTTTGCGCTAAATTCTCGTCGCCTCTTCGATCAGCGAGCATCCGGCAATTGCGCGACCACATGTGATTCTCCTCGTTACAGTGGGCCAGAACTGGAACCACCCAGACAGAGGCGCTCCACTTGTCCGAGCAGTGCGGCAGTGCCTGTGCAATGGCCTGGGTCGGAGCCTCAGTAGGTCGCGCATCGGTCGACAGATTGATCAGGGCCAGACCACGCGGTTTCGGCAAATGCTGCAAAAGATGCGGGCCAAGGTCAGGGCGGCGGGGTGGAAATGCCAGCCTTCAGGAACGTATCGCGCAAGCGATTGTTGTGACGCCCGCTGCACCAAAATAGTGTGCATTCTTGACCCCTTAGCCGAATCTATTACCGGCTTTTGAATGGGTTAAGGGAAGAATGTAAGACTCTGGTCGCACGGCGCGAATTTGCTGTTCCAATTGGGAACTAGCCTTTCTTCCCCTTTCCCAGGTGCTCATCCGCTGGAACTGAGGCAGACTATCCGATAGGTGACATTCTCAAACCGGCAGTCCGAACAAGAGCATCACCAGACAACCAAGTTTTCAATTTGGTCCGTACTGTGATTCTTTTTCAGCGGCGCGGACATCGTCATGGACTATGGGGCAGCGCCCCGTCTTTGGCGAAGTTGGTTAGAACTTCTCTGCCACCAACAGTCGCTTCAAGTTGTAGGAAGCGTATTTGTCGCGACTTCCTCTAACCCAAGTGAGCTGTACGATCCAAAGAAGCCGATCATTTCAGCATCTGTTTGGCTGCCATTGATCCCGGAGATCGGATCATGGTTCCCGCCATTCAATCCGTCAAAGATATTGTCTTTTGTCAGTGTGTCTGACGATTCCGGTACCACATCCATAAGATCTGAGAGCGTTAGTGGTTGAAGATCCGAGGTTGAAGAGTCGGTTACAGACGTCGACAGGGCTGGCTGGCTGTAAACCGGCAACGAAGCGGCGGACATCGTGAATGGCACTTCGATCGGTTCTTCGCTACTCTGGGGCGAGGGTTCAGAGAGCGCGGATGCTCCCGTTGATGGCGCTATCTCGATGACACCGCCAGCAAAAATATCGATCTGGTCACTGGTCGTGGAGGTGTCGCCATCGAGATCAAATGTGGCGGTCGCATAAAAGACGTTCAACGACCCCAATAGACTGTCGATGTTCGGAATGTCTTGCAGCGCCACAGAGTAGTTAAGGCCACTGGTTGTCAGCGCGCTGCTGTTCTCGTCGGCGATCTCTCCCAGGTCGACGCCATCGACATTGAGAGAAAGCGAAAAGTCTATCAATTGAGCATTGAAGAGAGGTGTTTCCCCTAGCGCGTCCGCAATCACGGCTGGTGTTGCAACTGTCGTTCCGACTCCATCTGAGTCGACGATGTCAAGGTTCGAAAGAGTGACATTGGGCCCCACGGCAAAAGCCTCGATATCGACCTCGACGTTGGCGTTGAGGGTGTCGAGTGCTCCTTCCCAGTCTTGCGTATGCGGCAATGGGTTCCCGTCGGTGATGAAGTACATGATATTAGCGTCATCGGCGCTCTGACCGCTCAAAATCCGTTCGGCCTCGATAAAGGCCGACTCCCAACTGGTCGATCCCGCCTGGAAGGGCAGGTTATTGAGTTGAGTGATCAGATTTGTATGCTCGTCTACAAGATCGAATGGTCCTATGGTGCTGGCTGACGCGGCATAAGATGTGAGGAACACGTTGACCTCGGTCGCCGATCCTTCGAATTGTTCGGCCAGCGTGTCGAGCGCCGACGATACCGAGGCCACCAGATCGTTCCAGCCATTCTGTGTGATGCTGCCCGAACTGTCCATTGCGATCAGCAGGTTTATTGCTGTCGAAGAAGTCGGCATCACCTCTAAAATAAAGGTTCCGGGCGGGTCGCCGGGGGTTTCCGGGTTAAAGATAATTGAAACCGGCACGTCATCGGGCAATGTCGTCACGTCTTGTCCGACAACGACAACAGCGGTCGCGGTATCGGTGCCGCCTTTGCCGTCCGAGACCGTATAGGTGAACGTGTCCACTCCGTAGAAATCTGCATCTGGTGTATAGGTTACGGAAGAACCGGAAAAGCTAACGGATCCGTTGGCCGCACTGCCTACCGAAGCAAGTGTCAGCCCATCACCGTCGATATCGGTGTCGTTTGCGAGCACGTTGAAAGTGACAGGCACGTTCTGGTCAGTGATTGCATAGTCGCTGTTCGCCACAGGGGCGTCGTTGACCGGGGTGACGGTGACGGTGACGGTTGCGGTATCGGTGCCGCCCTGGCCGTCGGAGACGGTATA
>NZ_JAOVQN010000047.1:0-8585 GCF_025673445.1 Ruegeria marisflavi | reverse complement strand
CATGTCGATCACTCCATATGCTCCCAGCAGGTTCAAGCCGGGGAAAGGTTGCACATGGGTCAAATCTCAGTGGCAATCAACACCAACATCTCTCCAACATCCCCGAGAAATGCGCTGCCCGCGAAAGCCCCAAGGGCAACATTCGCAAAGAAGACCGCAAAGACGATGGCTGAGGCGACAAGGGACATCGGTTGCTCCGCAATGGATCGGTTCCACGTGATTTGTAAGCGCTTACATGACAATGCAAGCGCTTACATTGCAAGATGGCAATTCCCTTCGCATGTGGTAAGAAGGTTGGAAAAGACTGGTGGACAAGATATGGGAAAAACCCGTTTCGCTCCGACACTTAACGATGTGGCAAGTCATGCCGGGGTTTCGACCGCAACAGTGTCTCGTTGCCTGAACTCTCCAAACCAGGTCGTGGAAACGACTCGTGTTCGGGTGCTGCAAGTGATCGAAGAGCTGGGCTATACGCCGAATTTCGCCGCTCGGGTCATGGCCGCGAAACGCTCGTTCACCATTGGCGCCATCATCCCGACCATGGATAACGCGATCTTTGCGCGCGGTCTGCAAGCCTTTCAGAACGAGCTGCGCCAGAACGGGTACACTCTTCTTGTCTCCAGTTCCGACTACAAGCCCGAGATCGAGAAAGAACAGATCCGTGCCCTGGTGGCACGGGGGGCGGATGGTCTGCTGCTGATCGGGCACGAGCGCGAAAACGAGATGTATGATTATCTGAAGCGGCATCAGGTACCCGCGCTTGTCGCGTGGTCCTATCTTCCCGAGGCCCGACAACCTTCGGTCGGGTTCAGCAACCGGGACGCCATGTACGCCCTGACCCAGGACGTTATCAATACGGGCCACCGCCGCATTGCCATGATTTCAGGTGTGACCGCCGGAAACGATCGGGCACAAAGGCGTGTTCAGGGGGTCCGGGATGCATTGCACACAAATGGAATTCGCGCCGATGAAATGAGAGTGATCGAAACCACCTACGAGATCGACAGCGGCGCACATGCGTTTCGCGACCTCATGTCCCGGACCCAGCGCCCCACCGCGATCATCTGCGGGAACGATGTCTTGGCGGTCGACGCCCTTCGCGAAGCGCGGCGCATGGGTGTATCGGTCCCCGACGAGGTCTCGATCACCGGTTTCGACGATATCGAACTGGCGGAGATCGCCACTCCCGCCCTGACGACCGTTCACGTGCCCCACCGAGAAATGGGTCGTAAGGCTGCGCAGGAACTAATAGCCATGGTGAATGGCACTTCATCAGGGGTATCAACCTGCATCAGCACGGAAATAGTTCACAGGCAGTCATTGGCCAAACCTCGAAACGAAACATGAATAGTGTCGCGGTTTTCTCTAAAAAGGCTCCTGCCATGCGCCGCTGCGGCAATACCAAAATGCGGCTCGTTTCAAACCTCTGCCTCTGATTTTAAGCAAGGACATTTTCACAGATGCAGCCTGTTCGCGACGTCCAAACTACTCAATTGCACAGACCAGCATGCCCAAGAAGTCAGCCCTAGTTGACCGCGCTTGGCGCGGCCTAGATCAAATGGGGGTTTAGCTGACCTTGGCCATCGAATAGTGAGCAGCCTCAGCGCTTTCCACCGCTTTGTCGATCAGAAACAGGGCCTCCAGCTTGTTCGCAGCTTTCAGTGGAACCGCTTCACCGACACGGAAAGAAATCGTTCCGGCATCAAGATTTCCGCCGCCTTCGACTGCGGAAAGTGTCGCTATCCGACCTTCCAAACTATGCAGATTGAATGCAGCTTCATTGTCCAGAACGACCAGAAACACGCCATTGCCCCAATATGCAGCATAGTTTCTCGCGCCTTGCGTCATCGTCATTAGGGACTTGCCCGCTAATGTCATGGCTCGCCGGAAATCGGTGGACGTTCCCGCATTGAAAATCTTTTCTGCCTCGTCGACTTTTACAGCAAAAACAGAGCTGTTCAACGGATGCGCCGTCGAAATCTTGAAAACGTAATTCTCGAACTCCGGCATTCCGAAGCAACCAGTAAGGTTGTCGATATAAATCGGATCACTCAGATCAAAATCGCGGTCGGACCCCTTTTGATCCAAGGCATCTTCGATCGCTTCCATCGCCAGTATTGCCGACTTTCGTTCGGCCGCCATCCTGTATGCATCCGAAAGACGCTGACGAAGATCGTCAAATTCAAAGGGTTTGGTCACATAATCCGTTGCCCCAACCTCGAATGCATTGTCGATGTATTGCTTCTGAACCATGGCCGTTACCATGATTATCGGAGTAAAACGATAATCCGGAAGCATACGCACCTCTTGGCAAAGATCGATGCCGTTCATCTGCGGCATCTGAACATCAAGAAGCAAGCAATCAAACGGCTCTGGCTCGCTATTGAGTATCTGGAGCGCTGCGCGGCCATTGGCAGCGGTGACAACATTGTCATACCCGAATGCCGCCAGGATCTGGGTAAGAAGTTCCAGGATGCTGGGCTCGTCGTCTACGGCAAGAATTCGCATATTGGTTCACCACTCTTTTGGCATCGCTTGGGTTTCCGGGACGATGCGAACATGTATCGGGTTCCGCTCAAACAACGGATCCAGGTCATTTTTGCTAATGTTTAGGGAAAAAACGGCAAATTAATGACCTACGAATGGCAGGTCCGTGCTTTTCCATCATCTTCCGGTTCGACCGGTCGCAAGGGGTAACCTCGACACGAAAAACCCCTTAGCTTTAACGGATGGACTCCCAGCGGGTTAACTCAAGTAGCCCCGGATGTTGAACAGGACAGGCTGACTTGCCGCACCGTCAATAGAGAATTTTGAGCCAACAGGCGTTGCACCGGCTCCGATCCGTCGCGCCCAACGCGACCAGACTGCAGGTACTATTCCGAGAATAGACGTGGCTCCGTTTTGATAGGCGGTCCGCGCCATACCTTCAAACAACATGTGCTGCACCGACAGCCTACGGGCTGCGGGCACCGTTTCTGCAATGAAAAACCGAGACGCCTCCCAAACATTAGCCCTAACAGGTGCCTCAAAGAACAAAACGTCCGTGGGAATACTGTCAAGCAGACCTCTTTGAGCGTCTCTCAACATGTAGGAGTAGATCCCGCATTTCGCCGTTGTCGGCAGCAACCTGACTCCACCGACGATTTCGCCGAATTGATGCAGCACCACCCACTGGCACGCCGGCGTGTCATATTGATCGAACTCCATTCCCTCGGCCTCGGAAACGTTCCAATGCAGGGTGTCGATAAAGATGGATTTTCGCGCTTCGAGGTACTTTGTCAGAAGCGTTCCATGTTCATGAATGTTGCGAAAGCTCATGACGCTGGAATGAACATTCCCGAGCGAAGGCAGTTTTTGATGCAGGCTGCGAACAGGCAACCGGAACTTGTGCCGCACCCTTGACTTAGGCGCGACTTCCGTAGCGGCACGTCCGGTGGCTGGCTCCAGCTCCGGAAACGCTGCCGACGCCGGACTGGCGCCCGCAAGCCTCAAAGATTGATCCATGTCCTGCTCTGTCTTTTTGCCACACTTTTGACAAGAACATCCCAGTAAAGTCTATACCTAAGTGAATGTTCAGCGCACCTGGAAAAACAGTGTGGCTAATTCGCAAGGAATTTCTGCCGGAATGTTGTTGCTTTGATCAGACGGCGCCCTTCTTCCTTTTCTTAGCGTCGCTTGAGGAAGCAAAAGTACCCCACTGTCCAGGCTACCAACCCGCTATTGCCCTTCCATTCTCACCCTTCCGGCCAACTGCATCGCATATGAGGCTTAGACATTTCTCAAGCACGTGCGCTGTCCGCTGACGCTGGATAGAACAAAAGGGGAGCTTCCGAACTGGAAGCCGTGAAGGCTCTCGACACCAGAAGACACAGAAAAAAGACGGCTAAATCCCCTCTGACCCTACCTTTGAAGCGGACGGTTTTCATTAGGGTTTATGCCCGGACCCTTCCGTCGCCCGAACACGCGGCAACAATACTTGCATATGCTCTTGCTGCATAAGATTTTCCTCAAAATGAAAACAATTATTGTCGGAAAGCTTCATTGTCCCCCATCTCTCGAAGCCTGCCAAAATTTCTCCACAATATTGTCAAAAACAATAAATAATTATTACGAGACGCCACGTTTTCGGCTCACTCGCAACCTAAGATGACACTGAAACTCAGTTGCCATCGGGCCAAAACTCATGAAGCACTCAAACCCGGGAAGAGATCAGTTTCAGAAGAAACTGGAACTCCGCGCGCAAAGTCAGAAACCCCTCAAGGTTTTGATCGTTGACGACGATGCAAGCATTTTGGAGCTGCTGCAAACCGCTTTGACTTCATTCGGAAACTGCAAGGTATCTGTCGCAAACTCGGCGGTTCAAGCGCTCAAGAAAATTGAGACATCCGATACTCCGTACGAATGTTTCCTGTTGGACATCCAGATGCCGCAGGTAAATGGCATTGATTTGCTACGGCGAATTCGTGATCTGCCACAACATCGAGAGACCTCGGTCATCATGATCACCGCCATGAGTGAGCGGCATTATGTGGAGGAGGCTTTCCTTGAAGGTGCTACAGACTATGTCACCAAGCCTTTTGACTTCCTGGAGTTGCGTAGCCGGATAAACACTGCGTACTTGCTGACGCAAGAACGCATGAAAGCCCAAAGGACACTGGCATCCGCCAAGTTTCTTCAAGATGAGCTGGATTTTAATCAGCAAATCAACTTTGATGACCCGTTTTCAATAGAAGGCCTGAACCGGTGCCTGCGATACGTCGAGTTTGACAACTATATTGAGCAACTCTCTCGCGGTCGCCTCTTTGACTCCTCTGTCGTGGCAGTCAAACTTCAGGATGCCGAATTTTTCTTTGATCTCAGTAAGTCCGGCGATTATCGACGCGCGATTTCTGACCTCGCAAAAGCCATTCAAATGACCACCAAAGATGCAAATGCCATCTTCTCCTATAGAGCTAGTGGAGTGTTTCTGGTCGTAACGCACGGGAAGGATGCAACTAGCGCCATCCCTTCGGAAGAGAGGTTAAACCAGGTGTTTGGAACGATTATCGGAAACCGAAGCGCAACAGGCTGGTTACGTGTACTAATCAGTGATCGTGTCTCGATGCGGTCTCTCTCGAAGGCGGGGGCTGCAGCCGCCCTAAACAAAGCCATCCAAGGTGTGGATAAACGCGAACAAGCTCTTCAATCCCAAGGCAATGAACCCCTGGCGGACGATGGAACTGAACCCGCACTACAAGTCGTGGAACGTAGGAGAGTATATGAGCGCGTAATGTTCGAACTCTTCGGAGAAGACAGCTACCTTGCTCAGAAGTGACCGCAGAGGCGTCAAAGAACGACTTCCAGCATGCAATCACGACCCTAGACAGGATCGACGGTCAAGACCATCGGCCCGCTGGTGCGCATCGTAAAGGTTAGCACAGGCTCGGGCAAAGGCACGTCGGACAGAGACAATTCCACCCGCCGCAACAGCGACGCCATCAAGATCATTATCTCTGTTTCTGCGTATTGCGCCCCGATACAAATCCGAGGGCCATCACCAAAAGGAATATATTGCCCACGTGGCAACGGCGCTCCCATGAACCGTTCGGGGCGATAATGGCTCGGTTCGGGCCAAAGAGCCTCGTTGCGATGCAACGAATAGACTGGAAAAAACAGCGCATCGTTTTTCTTGATCGAAATTCCTTTGATCTCGACGTCATCCGATGCGTCCCTGGCAAAAAACGCCGCAGATGGATACAGGCGCAGGGTTTCCTTAATATGCGCCCGTAGTAAGGGCATATTCTCTAAGTCTTCGAAACGGATCTTTCCTGTTTCTCGAACTGATAGAATTTCGTTGCGAATATCACACTGCATGTCTGGGTGCAGGGCGAGAAGGTAATAGCCCCAACACAGGGCATTCGCAGAGGTTTCGTGCCCAGCGACGACAAAGGTAAGAAGGTTGTCGACCGTTGTTTCGGCGTCCTCGAAATCAGTTTTCAACGCCTCGATCATGAAGTCCAGAAAATCGACTGGCACTTGACGGTTTTCAGCCCGTCGATGGTCGATAACATTGCGAGCTAGGTCCCGCATCGTCGTTACCGGTGCCTTGCTGCGGAACCATTTCTTACGCGGCAACCATTTCGGCAATCCCATCAAGTCGAACAACGAGATGTCTGAGATATACTCAAAATACTCAATCAAGCCCGCGCGGATCTGTTCAGCGCTGACTTCCTCGTTGCCCGAGAAAATGACTCTAGAGATATTTGTCAGGGTTGATGCTGGCGCCACCTGGGCAAAGTCGACAGATCCCGGGTTTTCCGCCAGCGAGTCTGCGACCTCAATTCCGGTTTCAGCGAAGTGATCCGATAGTGTGGGCAGATTGCGGGCAGAGAACAAAGGAGAGTAGCGACGCCGTTGCTCACGCCATTTCTGGCCTTCGGAAAGGATCAAGCCGTTTCCGACTGCCGAACCGATTATGTCCTTGGTGAATTTTGCCTTTGGAAATGACCGGCCCCGTCCGACCAAGAGCTCGGTCACCATTTCAGGATCACAAATGTAGTGAATGTTGAGCGGCCCACGGACATATGTTTGCCTTAGGGTTTCAACCGGTATTACCTCAAGCATGTTCCGGCCGGCTGATCTTGCAAAATCAAACAGGCCGACCGGCTTTTCTGCCAGTCTTGCTGAAACTGGCGCAATACTGATGTCTTTCATTTCCACCGTTCCGACTGCATCTGCTCAAGGTGGTCCCGCCTCTCCCCGCGATCGCCCTAAGGAGAACGGGTGAACAACCAGGAACCAACATTCAGCTTCAGACTTTGCGGCAAGTGTTAACGGATAACCACAAAAAGCAAGCCCGCGAACTCAGCGAGGCTGAATGCCCCTGTCGAAACACTAACCTGTGTTCTGCTCGGAGATAAACAATGGAATTTTTCAGACGCCCTTGGTGACCCTAGCTGAGTCGGATCTACAACACTCCAGGCCTAAGCCGGTCCTTGCACCTCGAGCAAACGAGGCATCAGAAAGACCCACACGACTCCTTTCGTCAAACGGAAGGTTTTGGCCTATTCGGCAGCGGTCTGTTTGCACACCTCTGGAAACTCGACATAGAACACGGACCCTACCCCGACTTCGCTCTCGTAGTCGATGATTCCACCAAAGTGCTCTACGATCTCCTTCGAGATGTTCATGCCCAACCCGGTTCCGCCCGCGTGTCTCTCGTCCGAAGAATCGATTTGCGAGAAACGGTCGAACACCTTGTCCCGGCTTCCAGGCGGAATGCCGATGCCCCGATCTTTTACATAGATGCGAATCCGGGTACCGATGCGTCGGCATCCAACGGTGACGGTGCTGCCTTCGAACGAGAACTTTGCAGCGTTCGAGATCATGTTCGAAAGCACCTGTATCAAACGTGAGGAGTCTGCGGAAATGAACATGTCCAGACCGATCGGGCAATCCTGTTCAATAGTGACATTATGTGCACTGGCATAGCCCAGATTGCTGGAAATTGCTTCTTGTACAATGGCACCCACATCCACGGTCCTGATGCGGTAAACCATTTCGCCTGCTTCCATCTTTTGAATGTCCAAGATGTCATTGATTAGGGCGGCCAGACGCTGACTGTTCTTGCTGGCCATGTTGACAAGGCCTTGCATTTTCTCGGGTACTTCGCCGATTGCACCCGAATTGATCAGATCCAAAGAACCCTTGATCGATGTCAGGGGCGTGCGAAGCTCGTGACTGACCGTTGACACAAATTGCGATTTCGCGATGTACGCAGCCTTTGTGCGTTCATGCTCTTCTCTGAGTTTTTCCAGCTGCGCCAGGTTTGTTCTGTAAAGTCTCAGGAAGACAAATGCACAGTCGATCAGGAAGTACATCACGAACACGACAGTGAAAAAATGCAACCAAAGTTCCGAAGATAAATCCGGCCGCTCGACCCAGATATCCTTGACCACAATCACCATGAACGAGATGCCGTACATGGTCAGGCGGAGGATCATCGCCCATACGATCTGATGATTGTTCATTGCCGCAAACAGCGCGGCCGCAAACAAGAAGAACAAGGGGGTAAAGTGTCCCCCGGACGGCTGTTCGAGCGCGACAGAGATGGCGTACAGACAAATCGCGGTGGAATGAAGCACCGTGTTAAGCAGTATCCAGGCTAGAGACTCAACTATGGCCTTACGCTGATGCGGTTGTAGGCGCGCTACGCGTTTTGCAAGAATGAGATCCTGACCTTCGCAAATCAGGATACAGGAATAGAACAGAAGTGCATTGAAATAATCGAAGAAGTATCCGGTAAGGACGGTTGCCGACAACAAAATTGCCTGCCGCTGCCAGATGAGCTCGAAGCTCATGGCAGTGTAGTCTTTCATGTTTTGCAGCATCCGATCAACCGGCTTATCTGAAACCTGATCCAGCTGTTTCGCTTCAATTGCCGTCATTCTATCAACAGGGCATTAGGGGCATACCCCACAGTTATCCAAGGATTGAGGAAGCAGTAGGCCCGAAATAAGTTCACAGTTTGACTAGGGTCTGTTGAGATTCAGGATTCCCATCTGGTCTAGGTTCTGATTCAAACTCCCAAAAGGGAGGTCTGAATG
>NZ_JAOVQN010000046.1:0-10507 GCF_025673445.1 Ruegeria marisflavi | reverse complement strand
ATAACCGCAGAGACATAATCAAGGCTGGGTCAAATCTCGATAAAAATACCGGGTCACTTCTCAGCAAAAATCAACAGCTTTGCCTCCATCGAGGCCGTTCTCGACAAGGCTGGGTTCGTGCTCTCGGACGTGGTGCGGGCCGTCTACTACCTGACAGCCGACGGCCTCGCGCCCGAGGTCATTCCGGTTCTGAAGGAAAAGTTCGACGCGATCCGTCCGGCGGCGACGATGGTTGTCTGCGGCCTGCCGAAACCGGGGCTGAAGGTGGAAATCGAGGTCACTGCCCTCAAATCCTCCTGATGTTTTGACATTGCGACCGCAACCGGGGCCATCCGGACGGCGCTGCTTGAAAGACGAAAACGATGAAGTTTTCTGCCTTCCGAATCCTGAAAGAAGGGCTGACGGGAAACAGGGGCTGGACACCACACTGGCGCAGCCCCGACCCGAAGCCGGCCTATGATGCGATCATCATCGGCGGCGGCGGGCATGGGCTGTCCACGGCCTATTACCTGGCCAAGAACCACGGCATCACGAATGTCGCAGTGCTGGAAAAGGGCTGGCTCGGCAGTGGCAATATCGGGCGCAACACCACGATCGTGCGAGCCAACTATTTCCTTCCCGGCAACTCGGAATTCTATTCCTATTCGCTGAAACTCTGGGAAAACCTGGAGCAGGAGCTGAACTACAACGTGATGCTGTCGCAGCGTGGTATCCTCAGCCTCTTGCATTCGGATGGGCAGTTCGACACGGCGGCGCGGCGCGGCAACTCGATGCTGATCCAGGGCGACGACGCGCGGCTGATCCGCCGGGATGAGTTGCGCGAGATGGTGCCTTTTCTCGACTACGACCAATCGCGCTTTCCGATCAAGGGTGCGCTTTTCCATCCGCGCGGGGGCACCGCGCGGCACGATGCGGTGGCCTGGGGCTATGCGCGCGGGGCGGATCGGCGTGGCGTGGACCTGATCCAGAATTGCGAGGTCACCGGTATCGACATCGAGAATGGCAAGGTGACGGGGGTTCAGACCACACGCGGCGCCATCAAGGCACCGAAGGTCGCCATCGTCGTCGCCGGCCGTTCAAGCCAGGTCGCGGCCATGGCGGGGATGCGCCTGCCGATCGAAAGCCATGTGCTTCAGGCTTTTGTGACGGAGGGACTGAAACCGATCGTCGATCATGTCATCAGCTTTGGTATGGGGCATTTCTATGTCAGCCAGTCTGATAAGGGCGGTCTGGTCTTCGGCGGCGATCTGGATTTCTACGCTTCTTACGCGCAGCGTGGCAACCTGCCCACCGTCGAGGAGGTGTTGCGGGCGGGCATGACCCTGATGCCCGCCCTGGGCAAGGCCAAGATCCTGCGCAGCTGGGGCGGCGTGATGGACATGTCGCCGGATGGCTCGCCCATCATCGACAAGGCGGAGACCGGAGGTTTGTTCCTCAATTGCGGCTGGTGCTACGGCGGGTTCAAGGCAGTGCCAGCGTCGGGCGTGGCGACGGCGCATCTCATGGCGACGGGCAATCATCATGACATGGCTGCGAAGTATCGGCTCGACCGGTTCCGGACCGGATACAGGCTGATGGATGAAGAAGCGTCAGGGTCGCAACACAACCTGCACTGACCCGGACGCGGTTCGGCAGTGCATCGAGGAAAGACAAGACATGCGTATCCCATGCCCCCTTTGCGGCGAAAGAGACCGGCGGGAGTTCTACTATCTGGGCGATGCGGTGGCCCTGGACCGGCCCGACCCGGATGCCGGCGATCGGGCCTGGAATGAGTATCTTCACAACCGGGTCAATCCAGCGGGCCGGACACGCGACCTGTGGCAGCATTCCAGCGGCTGCGGCGCCTGGCTGATCGTCGAGCGCGACACGCTGACACATGAAGTGTTCACGGCGGAACTGGCCAGGGACCGGCAAGGAGACAAGCAATGAGGCTGCCGGGAAAGGGTCTGATCGACCGCGCCGCGCCGGTGCGGTTCCGGTTCGATGGCCGCGAATTCGAGGGATATCGTGGCGACACGCTCGCCTCGGCCCTGTTGGCGAATGGCGTCAAGCTGGTCGCGCGGTCGTTCAAGTATCACCGCCCGCGCGGTGTCATGGGTGCGGGCAGCGAAGAGGCCAATGCGCTGGTAACGGTGGGAACGGGCGCTGAGACCGACCCCAATGTGCGCGCGACCGTGCAGGAGGTCTATGGCGGGCTGGAGGCGCGGTCGCAGAACCGTTGGCCGTCGCTAAACCTCGACATCCTGGCACTGAACGATCTGGCGTCACCGTTCCTGACGGCGGGGTTCTACTACAAGACCTTCATGTGGCCGCGTTCGTTCTGGGAAAAGCTCTATGAGCCGATGATCCGCCGCTCCGCCGGCCTTGGCGCGCTCAGCGGGCGGGCTGGAGAGGATCGGTACGAGGCCGCCTTTGCCTTCTGCGATGTATTGGTGATTGGCGCTGGCCCGGCGGGTCTGATGGCGGCGCTCACTGCGGCACGGGCGGGCGCGTCGGTCATTCTGTGCGACGAGGACAGCATCCTTGGTGGCAGGCTGAACGGCGAAAGGACCGAGATCGACGGCAAGCCCGGCTATGTCTGGGCTCGCGAGGTCTACGACGAGCTTGCGTCTATGGACAACGTGCGCCTGATGCGGCGGACGACCGTGATCGGCGCTTACGATCAGGGCACTTACGGCGCGTTGGAACGTGTGGGGCATCACCTGCCGGCCAATCCGGACCTGCCGCTGGAGTGCTTCTGGCGCATCGTCGCCAAACGTGCGATCCTCGCCGCCGGTGCGATCGAGCGGCCCATTGCCTTTCGCAACAACGACCGTCCGGGGATCATGACCGCCGGCGCCGTCCGCACCTATGTGAATCGTTACGGTGTAGCCCCGGGCAAGTCGGTCACGCTCTTTTGCAATAATGACGGCGCATACGATACGGTGCGCGATCTGATGGCCTCCGGGGTTGGCGTGCAGGCCATCATCGACAGCCGACAGGATGCGCCCCGCTTCGCGGGAGCTGAGGTGATACGCGGTGCAGTTGTCGGCGACACGCGCGGTCGCAAGGGGCTGCGCAGCGTCGCGGTCGAGACCGGCACAGGGCTGCGCCGGATAGAAACTGATTGTCTCGCAATGTCCGGCGGCTGGAACCCCAGCGTGCATCTGACCTGCCACCTGAACGGGCGCCCGGTCTGGAACGCGGATATCCAGGCCTTCGTGCCGAAACCAGATGCCGTTCCCGGGCTGATCGCGGCCGGTGCCTGCAACGGTGATTTCACCACGTCCGGCGCTTTGCGCGAAGGCGCGTCGGCGGCTCTCTCAAGTCTCGAGGCCATCGGGCTGAAGACGCCAGCCGTGACAGTGCCGGAAACCGACGATGCGCCCTACCGGCTTTCGCCGCTGTGGTTCGTTCCGGGCAAGGGGCGGGCGTGGCTCGATTTCCAGAACGATGTGACCGTCAAGGACGTGCGGCAGGCCGCCCGCGAGAACTTCGCATCGGTCGAGCATATGAAGCGCTACACCACGCAGGGCATGGCGCCGGATCAGGGCAAGAACAGCAATGTCGCGGCACTGGCGGTGCTGGCCGATGCCACCGGGCGCGGTATCCCCGAAACCGGCACCACGACATTCCGCCCACCCTTCGTGCCGGTCTCAATGGCTGCGATGGGCGCGGGTGGGCGTGGCAAGGGGCTTTTGCCGCAGCGGTTCACCACTTCGCACGAGGCCAGTGTCGCCGCTGGCGCACCGATGGACGAATCCGGCCTCTGGTACCGCCCGGCCTATTTCCCGCAACCCGGCGAAACCACATGGCGGCAGTCCTGTGACCGCGAAGTCGCCATGGTGCGCAGCACGGTCGGCATCTGCGATGTCTCGACCCTCGGCAAGATCGATGTGCAGGGCATGGATGCGGGCCGGTTCCTTGATTTCGTTTACAGCAACACGATGTCGACCCTGAAGCCAGGCCGCGTCCGCTATGGCCTGATGCTGCGCGAGGATGGCCATGTGATGGACGACGGCACGGCGGCCCGTCTGGCCGAGGATCATTATGTACTGACCACGACGACCGCAGCAGCGGGACAGGTCATGCGGCACCTTGAGTTCGTCCATCAGTGCCTGTGCCCGCATTTGGAAGTCAGCCTGATCTCGACCACCGAGCAATGGGCCCAGTTTTCGGTGGCCGGACCACGATCCCGCGACCTGCTGGCCGGGTTGCTGGACAAGGACCTTTCGAACGAGGCGTTTCCCTTCATGGCGTGCGGAGAGATCCTGCTTGGCGGTATGGCGGGACGTCTGTTCAGGATCTCGTTTTCCGGTGAACTGGCCTACGAGGTCGCGGTTCCTTCATGCTATGGCGAAAGCCTTTTTACAAAGTTGCTTGAAGCGGCGCGCGCCCATGGCGGCGGTCCCTACGGCATGGAGGCCCTGAACGTCCTCAGGATAGAGAAGGGGTTCATCACGCATTCCGAAATCGATGGCCGGGTCACTGCCGCCGATTGCGGGCTCGCCGGGCTGATCAGCAAGAAGAAGGATTGCATCGGCAAAGCGATGAGCGAACGCCCCGGGCTGTCCGGCGCGCATCGCATGCAGATGGTCGGGTTGCGTTCGCAGGATATGTCGCTGACGATCAACTCCGGCAGCCATATCTTCGAGCCGGCGGCGGCGCGAACCCCCGCCAATGATATCGGCTATGTCACCTCGGCCTGCTATGCGCCGACGCTGAAAGCGCAGATCGCCCTCGGCTTCGTCGTGAACGGTGCTGCGCGCCTTGGCGAAACAGTTCTGTGCGACGACCCGATCAGGGGCGAGGCAACCCGCTGTACCATCGTGGGTCCGGTACAGTTTGACCCTGAAGGAGACCGCGGCCGTGTTTGACCTGCAAAAGACACCCGCCTGCGGAAACACGCTTCCGGCCAGGTTCGGAGATTGCCGCGCGACGGAAGCGGAAGCGCGCCACATAACCTCGCTCGCGCCGCGCAATGGTCAACGACAGGCCTTGTCCGACGCGTTGCGCGAGGACTTCGGGTTCGGCCTGCCGGAGCGCGGGGCCGTGCATGCCGCAAACGGTGGTTTCGTGTGTCCGTTCGGTCATGCCCACTATCTGATGGTCAGCGACCGTTCCGTGGAACAACTTGCAAGTTTCGCGCATATGACCGACCAGTCCAGTGCCTGGGTGACGGTCGAGCTGGTCGGCACGAGTGCGACCGAGATTCTCGCACGGCTGGCGCCGGTTGACCTGAATCCGGGCGCATTTCCAGTCAACTCGATACTCCAGACCGAGGTCGCGCGTATCCACGCTATTCTTATCCGTTTCGGTCTGATGGAGTTCAGGATCATGGCGCCGCGCTCAATGGCGAAGTCACTGGCGCGAGAGGTAACTCGCGCGGCCCGCAATGTGGAAAGCCGCCGAAACGTCCATGCGTAAGAGTGCGTAGGCGCCCCAGGGCGCCGAACCTGCGTCATCCACTATGCATCAGCGCTATACGGCAGGGGCGGCCCCGGATCATCCCCGGGGCCGCCCTTTTCGTTTGCGCAGCGATTGTCACGCGCGCATGCGCGACCCTTCTGGATCAAATGGCGGATTGGTGAGCAGCCTGGCCTTGCGGTCCTTGCCGACGATCCTGATAACGTATTCGGCCGACGGGTCCATGTGCTCGGGTTTCAGGAACCCGAGCGCCAGGCTCGAATTCACCGCATAGCCATAGCCGCCCGAACTGGTATAGCCGACGAGGTTATCCCCGAGAAAGACCGGCTCTCCACCAAGTGCGTCGCCATCGCCGTCTTCCACGGAGAACTGCACATAGCTTTCACGCGGCCCCGCTTCCTTCGCGCTGATGGCGGCCTCGCGGCCAATGAACCCGTCCTTGCTGTAGCGGACAAAGCGCGCGAGTGCGGTTTCGTTGGCGAAATAGTCCGAGGTCAGTTCCAGATTCCAGGCCGCGAAACCCTTCTCCAGGCGAAGCGACATCAACGCGTGACCACCAACCAGCGTAAGACCGTGCGGTTTGCCTGCCTTCATGATCAACTCGAACACCGTGCGCTGGAACTCCATCGGCATGTAGATTTCGTAACCGCATTCACCGGTATAAGAGACGCGCACAACATAGGCATCCGGGCAAAGACCCAGTTCCATGTGCCGGCCCGACAGGAAGGGAAAATCTGCGCTGTCGAAGCTGGTTCCCGGCGCGATGGCCGCCATAATCGCCTTGCTGTTCGGGCCGGCCACGCTGAGGCCGGCGTAGCGGTTGGTGAGGTTTTCGTAAGCAACGCCGCTTTCGGGCATATGCCGGCGGAACCAGCGTTCATGGATTTTCTCCATCGAGCCTGAGCCCAGTACAAGGCAGCAGTCCTCGCTGATCCGTGTTACGGTGAAGTCACCGATCACCCGGCCATTGGGGCTCAGCATCGGGCAAAGCACCGACTTGCCGATTGTTTCGGGCACCTTGTTGGCCATGAGCTTGTCGAGATAGGCCACCGTACCGGGGCCGGAGAAGCGATGCTTGCCGTAGACAGTCAGTTCGATCAGGCCCGCGGTTTCACGCACGGCGCGGGCTTCGCGCTCGACAGCCGAAGACCAGGCGGCCCGTTCGTATGAGAACTTTGGATCACGTTCGGTTTCATTGGTCGCGTACCACTGTACGTCTTCCCAGCCACCGGAAACGCCAAACACTGCGCCAGCCTCTTTCAGCCGGTCATAGATCGCCGAAGTCTTGGCAGGTCGGGCTGCAGGGTGGATCTGATGCGGATAGGACCGGTGGGCCCGTTTCTCATACTTGTACTTTGTCAGCGCTTTCGCATAGTTCTTCCCGGCGTAGTCGCCAAAGCGTGCGACATCCCAGAAGCTGACGTCCATGCTGGGTTCGCCGTCGATTATCCACTCCGACAGAATTTTGCCAATTCCCGCCCCCTGGTTAAAGCCTGTCATCACACCATTGGCGCAGTAGTAGCCGGGCTTGCCGGGGTAGGGGCCGACCATCGGCTCCAGATCGGGCGAGAAGATCATCGGCCCGTTGATGATGTTCTTGATGCCGACCTCGCCAAGGCTGGGGATCAGGTCGACGGCTTCCAGGAAGTTGGCTTCCATCCGCTCGACAGCGTTGGGAAGCAGTTCATGGCCGAAATCCATTGGTGTGCCTTCTTCGGCCCAATGAACGCAAAGGCTCTCATAGGCGCCGATCAGCATGCCGTTGCCTTCCGGGCGGGTATAGAGGTTGGCTTCGTTATAGGCGATTAGAGCGTGTTTCCCCTCGGCCGCCGTGATCCCGGGTATTTCCTCGGTTACGAGATAGTGGTGCTCCACCGGCATGATCGGAAGCTTGATGCCCGCCAGTGCCGCAACCTCCCGGCCCCAGAGGCCTGCGGCGTTAACAATGTTGTCAGCGACGATGGTGCCCTTTTCAGTCACAACATCCCATTTGCCGTCCTCACGCTGGTTGGTCTCCAGCACTGGTGTATGGCGATGGATCGTCGCACCATAATTGCGGGCCGCTTTCGCGAAGGCATTGGTGACGCTGGCCGGGTCGCAATAGCCAGCCCAGGTTTGATGCAGGAAGCCTACCAGACCGTCGGTGTTGAGCGTCGGAGTGTACTCCTTCGCGCGCTCGGCTGATACAAATTCTGAAGGGATGCCGTAGCGCATGGCGGAATCGCGCGAAATCGACAGCGACTTGATGTCTTCCTCATCCTTGGCGACCGTGATTTCACCGACGTAGTGCAGTCCGCAATCCTGACCGCTTTCCCGCTCCAGTTCAGGGTAAAGGTCCATCGTATATTTCTGCAGAACGCAGGCGTTCCCCGGGGAGGTCAGGGTAAAGAGGTTTCCTGCGGCATGCCAGGAAGAGCCTGCCGTCAGTTCCTGACGTTCCAGCAAGACCACATTCTTCCAGCCGCGCTTGGCTAGGTGGTAAAGGATGCTACACCCCACCACACCGCCGCCGATGACGACAACTTTTGCTTTAGATTCCATTTGTTATCTCTTCTTGATTGAGGTCAGACACTTCTTGCGAGTACAGGCGGCGGAGTTTTGAGCTTGGTCGATATCTTTGTGTGCCAATGACTTGTGCACCAAGGTAATGGGCGGCGTTTGACGATGCACCGATCCGATTGGGTGCAAGATTCACTCACGCAGGCTTCATCTATCTGTGGCAACGTCGTATACGTCTCGCCCAACAGTCTCGGGTCGAAGGGATATCGCGTCAGGTTCTCGTGTCCGGTCTCGGTGATCGGCACCTGATCCTCGAGCTTGGAAGAAAAGCTGCCGCCCTCGGTCGCCACCAAGGCTTCGACGCAAAGGACCATTCCTGGTTGCACGACGCCGTCAAAGGCGCCTTCCACCCACTTGTCAGGATGATCGATGCACGGCCATTCATCGCACAGCCCCACGCCATGCATCTTGCAGCCATATTTCTGCGCTTCGAACCGTGCGTCGAGCTTGTGGCCGCAGAAGACCAGCTCTGTGAAAGACACGCAGGGTTTCGGCATCCCCATATTGGTCATTACATGCTCATGCGCTTGGCGCATCGCATATACCATCGCGTTCATAGGTTTTCCGTCGCCAACCCACCAGGTGCGCGAAATGTCGATGCAGATGCCGTAGTTGCCGATCAGGCCGGTGTCGAATGCGACAATCTCGGTATTCTGGATGATACGCTGCCTGCATTCCCGGTACCACGGATTGGTTCGGGGACCCGAGGTCAGCAGCCGGGTTTCAATCCACTCACCACCGCGCTTGATGTTTTCGCCGTGAAGGACGGCCCAGACGTCGTTCTCGCTCATATCGCCCCGCTGCACGCCCTTGCGGCAGGCCTTCTCCTTCGCGGCAACGGATTCCTCGCAGGTGTGGTGGGCACAGCGCATGGCGTGGATTTCGTCCGGATCCTTGATCGCGCGGGTCTTCTCGGTGCACTCTTCGCCGTCCTCGATCTCGAAGCCGGCGCGTTCCACGGCGCACAACCTTTGCAGCAGAATCTTGTCGACGCCCAGCGGGCGGTTGGAGCCTGCGTGTTCGCGCATGATTTCACCGATAAAGCGATTGGCCTGCTCGACACTCTTGTCGCCAGTCGAGATGTAGAACATTCCCGCCCCCGACCTGACCTCACACACCAGTCGGTTATGCTCCAACAAGAGCTTCGAGCAACTGTAGCCCCACACAACCATATGGCCGCCGGCGCAGACCAGTACCGCCCTGAACTGATTGTGGGTGTTCCATATCTGCATGTTCGTCGCGTCGGTTGCGTAGCGGATGTTCAGAGGGTCGAATAGCAGTAGGCCGCCCCAGCCGCGCCCGACGATCCCCCACGTCTTCCGCTTCAGGCGGAAATCACGCATCCGGGGCAAACTGGCCGGCGTCAGATCAGCTTCTTCCCATTCACGGTAGGCTAGCTGGCTTGGCCCGATCTCTATTCGGTCATTGTTGTTGGGGCTGCGGCCGGGCAACTGCGCCCCCTTCGTCGGATCCATCTTGCGCAGTTGAGAAAAGCGCGTGGACATTAGAGCTCCAAGTGGTCACAGAGGTCTGGGGCGTAAGGGCCGCACGGCGCACATCCTTTTACGATGATCAGGAGGCTCACAACCGTTCGCGTGGCGATGGAGTTCATTTCATTCCTCAATGGGTCATCCGCCCGACACGTGCATGAAGCCTCCGCCACGGCCACCCTTTGCTCACCCCCATTCATGGTTGACCAGCAGCGGCTGCTTTTGGGAGGCAGGGCAGCGGATCGTGTTCGTTTTTATCAGTCGGAATACCCTTGTTTGTTAAATGATACCTAGTGTTGGTATCCTCAAGAATTTGGGATTTCCGCCGTCCTTAGCAAACAACAAATTTTCATAACTCATGATGTCTGTCTATGAAACGCCAGCGCCGAGATTCTACTCGACTACGTGCCCGGGAGATGTCGGGATCTGGGTGATGGCTCTGCCGGGGGCATTTCAGCGAGAAGCGAAACAGATGCGGGGATCGAACTTCCGGGTGAGGCGCTCAGCGAGGTAGCGTTCCAGGGGACACCGAAGCCAGCCATCGGGGATGGGTTGCGGCATGTGACCAGGTACCGGGAGGTTTTCAGTTTCGCGGTCGATAGAGAAGCACAGAAACAACCGGTCGCCGTCGTGGGGTTCTGCCCCCTCGGGCATCAGACATGGGGTAATCGCGGGTCGAGGCACACTAACGCCGGGTGAGACCGGGAGAGTGGCTGATCTCCGATAAGACGAAAATACGGGCTCTTGCCTTGACGCCGGTTCCAAACATCCGGAGGAGAGCAGCCCTGAAGATAAATATTTCGGTCTGGACGTTTCGATGAAAGAGACCGCAGTGTCGATCCGATGCGACGGGCAGCGCATCTGGCGAGGAAAATGCGCCTCGGACCCGGCGGTGATTTGCGACCCCGAAATGCCCGCCAAGGCCGGGGCAGGGCAGCTGGAGGACATTCGCGCCTGCATCGGCTGCAACCAGGCCTGGCTCTGTTGCACAAATCGGCTGATAGTCGAGGCTCCGCTTTCCCCGGACAGAGTCATCCCACGGGTTTCGTGAT
>NZ_JAOVQN010000045.1:0-13745 GCF_025673445.1 Ruegeria marisflavi | reverse complement strand
GCGTGTTCACATGGGTCAAATCTCGGTGGAAAATTATGGGGCTACCGGGTCACTTCTCAGCAAAAATCAACAACACAACTTCGGGACCACCTTCCAGCGCTGAGCGCGTGGCTTCCGCATTGCACGCAAGATCCCCACGTGCGATCTCGATGACGGTCTTGCCTGATGCCCTCAACCGCTCCAGATACGCCGCTTCATGAGCATCGCCTTGCTTTTGCAGCAGTACTGCATCTTCGGTGCTCTCGCCTGGTTCGGGCCCCTCGCCGCGCAAATGCATCAAGTCGAGTGTTGTCGCATGGGCACAGCCCATGAACCGCATCAGGTCGGTCGCAGAAAAAAGGATGTCGCCGTCGAGATTCCTCATGGTCGCCTTGTAATCGTGAATGAGCGCAACCCAGAGCAGAATCGTCTCGTCAGGTCACAGGTTCTTCAATAACCACGTTGGGTGTCAATTCCTGTCGGACAAGGCGCCTCAAAAAATTGAATCACTTATGACTTGACCTCACAAGGGTTCAACCGATCGACCGCTCGCCTCTCGCACTATCCGAAGGCTTTTCGGCGCTATTAGGGAAGAAGGTTTACGGGACGTTCTGGGCAGAATTCACTGGAAGTGAAGTATTTCCTCACACATGTGGGTCTCGATTTCGGTTCGGGGTCGAATGAAGGAGTGCTCAACCACATGGCACCTGTGCGGGAGCTGTTCGACTTTGAGGATCTGGATTTTGACGAGATCATGCAGCGCGACATTGATGATGCGCGCGTGATCAAGCAGAAAGACAACCGTTCACCTCACTCGCTGCGGATCTTCAATGTCGAACTGGATCAGTTTGAAGATCGGATGAAGATCACCACGCCTATCGCTCTGACCGGTGTGAACCATGTCTATTATATAATCGAGCATCTGATGCTGAATGACCGTGACAGCGATGTGAGTGTGGCCCGTCCTAGAGTCGGCAAGTTCTATAAACGCCAGGACCTTGATACATACGGGCTGATGCAGCGGCTTGATGGTCGCAATTTGTTGGGCGCTGAGATGGCCGACAACACCCGCCGCAAATCCTTCTCGGTGAAGGCGGCAAACACGCTCGCAACTAGCTTTGAGGAGCGATATGGCCGCTACGTCGTATCGACCTTCGAGCGTTTCAAACCTTTTGAGGTCCATAGCCGGGCTGTCCTCGCGCTAGAGACCCGCCTTGATACTAACGAGGATCGCAAGTTGCGCCCAATCCTCTTTGAGGGCCAAGGGATCAGCCGCGTTTTTGAAGCACATCGTGAAAGCCTCAAGCAGCGCCTCGACAACAATGAGTTCGAGACCGATGTGCCGAAGATCGAGGAGCTCAAACGTAACCTTGACGCGACCGCAAGCCGCATGGAAGTCGCTATCGATGGCTTCCGTCAGGAACGAGTTGAGCTATATCTCAAGGACCTCACCGATAAGGGCAAGCTTAAGCTGGATGGTGAGTACCATCCCAATGTCATCCGGCTCCTGAATTATCTCTACGAAAACATCTTTACGACAGTGGCATTTCAAACCGCCCTGGTGTGCACCTTCTTTGGTGAGCTTGAGCGAGCTGAGAAGCAGCTGAGTGCGCAGGCGGGCGGGGAGGCGACCCTGCTCGCCCCGGACATCGTTGAGGCGATCCTGGACGGCACGCAGGGGCCGGAGGTCACACTGGCGAAGTTGCTGGAACCGTTTCCATCGGACTGGTGGGAGCAGCGAGCGGCCCGCGCTTAGCCGAGGCCTGGGGTCCAGGGGCCGTTCAGATGGATACGGCTTAGTTTCCCGCCGGAGCTCCCACGAATCGTTCCGGGCAAATTTCATCCACGACTCTGCGCACAGCCCCAGCCACCTGATTTGCGGACCTCAGCTCGCATTCCCAGACGACGATTACCCTCCATCCCAAACCTTCGAGCTGTTCCCTAGTCCGCGCATCGCGCACGACATTTCGGTCGAACTTCTCTACCCAAAACTCAGTATTGGTCTTTGGCGTGGTGGCGATCTTGCAACCGCTATGGCGGTGCCAGAAACAGCCGTGAACGAAGATAACAGTCTTATGGCGCGGCAGGACGATATCAGGCTTGCCTGGTAAGCCCTTGCTGTGGAGCCTGAACCTGAAGCCTATGGCATGCATAGCGCGACGCAGTGCAATTTCCGGCGCAGTGTTCGATGAGCGGATCCGCGACATTCGCTCCGATCGCTCCGAAGGGCTCAAGAAATCGACCACCGCGTCGTCCTACTGCTCACCACCTACCCGGGTCCGTATGTGCTCGAAGAATGGGTAGCCCCGTATGAATTCGCCTGGACTATCGAAGGACTTGTAAAGGCATTGGTGGTTCCCCAGGCCCTTTATGCGCTCCGCCATTTCGGCAGCGGTAGCAGACAGGCCCAGAGCCGACAGTTCGGCTGTTGTTACGTTGGGGACTTTATGAATGAACCAAGTTAGTAGTGGCTCCCGGTAGTCGGTGCCACCAGCTTTGAAATGCCGAAGGTACTGGGAGGCCAAGATTACACCGGTACCGAATTCACGCCCCTGAAGCAGTAGCTTTCTCAGCACGTCAAACTCATAGCGCATGATGTTGTCGGCTTCGTCGACAAGTAAGTAGGAATCGATTGCTCGCAGCTGCGGATCCTTACCAAGAAAGGGCCGCTTGGGGGTCCGGAGCATGTTCTCATAGAACATGTTCAGTAGTACGGCGACCAGCATGTTCTTGCTGTGGTCGTCCTGACCAAGAGCATCAAGCGCTATAACGACGACTCCGTCGAGGAAAGTGTCGAACGGTACAATTTTTGATTGATCTTCCTCGAAGATCTCCATGTCGAGCATGTCGCCGATGATCGACATCGGGGAGTCGGGCTTGCCGTCGACAATGTCGTGGTAGGCGGTGTGGACCTCACGCAGTGTAGGGGGATTGTTTGAGGCTGCTCCATCATAGGCTTCCTTGACTGCACGCTTTAGTTTGTCACGCTGCACAGTGCCAATCCCAGAATAGATCTTTCCTAGCACATCCGCAAAGAACCGGAACCGATCAAACCATGGTGCAGGTACGTCGCCGCTAGTACGAGTGTCGAATAGGTTTAGGGGTATGCGGTGAGGCCGGACGACCCGGGCCCCAGTGGCGGCGACGAAGTCGTCGCTACTGTAGTCCCGCTTGTAGTCGAAGATGAGGAATCTCGGTGGATGCCCGCGGTTCTCTGGACCTGACGACGCGATTTGGGCGATCAGGGATTTCAGCAGCTGTGTTTTGCCAGTGCCGAGGTCGCCCACTACACCGATGTTGAGCTGGTTGAGGCGAGTGTCCGATATGTTCAACTGGAGGTCGCGGGGGCGAAAGCCATCGATCGTCTTCCCGACATCAAGTATGACACCCTTGCCCACGAGCTCTGGGAGTCGCTGGTGGCCTTTTCCGCGCAATGGTTCGGCGGGCGAAGGCGTTACCTGGAGATCCTCGCTAGTCACCCCGACCCGATCTTGCACCCCGGCGGGCGCTGCCTCTTCGGGAACATCTGGGGTGGCCCGAGTTTCAGCTTCGGGCTCTGGGCCTGGCATTAGCTGCCAGTCGTCCAGCCGTGCTCGAACCGTATCGTAGAACGTAGCCGGGTCGCCAGCCACTACCTCACCGGCGTCCCCGCGACCGATTACTATGGTCTCCTCAAAGCCATCATTGTCGAAGTCCTGCGGCTTGCTCGAGGGGTTGTCATCCAGAATGATCAGTCGCCCGCGAGTATCGACCTCCACGCAGTTGCTTTCGTCGAGGATTGCGCGCGCAATTCGCTCGTGGAACTCGGACCATCGTGCAGTGTGGCCGACGACGTCAGGATGTTGACTGTACACGCGCAGCCCAAAACCGATCATCGAAAGAAGCAAGTGCTGGTAAGCAATGGCCCAAAGCCGGGGCTGTTTGTCGTGGCGCTGCATTGCGGACAGGAGGTGTGACAGCGCTTTTGCTTGGTCGAGCGCCTCGACTGCCTCGTTAGGGCTGAAACGGGAAGTTGGCCGGCACTTTACTTCGATCGGCGTGATCTTAACCCGGACATTTCCGCCCGAGAGATCGATGCCAACAACGACAAGGTCTGGCCGAAGTTGCGTTAGGTCGCCCCGTTCCTTTCCGAGAGCCCGGCAAAGGTCCCCAATGTATCCGCGAAACGGATCGACGGGCACGACAATCGCAATGGTGGCGTCCTCGGCCGTTCCCCCAATTACAGGCAAGAGTCCATCGCATGTGTGATGCTTGCCTCGGAAGCGGTCCTGAAGGAGACGCACGCCCACGAATATTCCGAGGTCCCCCGTTGCCCCACTGTCGTCGCCCGCGAGGCCCTTTATGGTCGGGATACCGCGCCGCGCGACTTCCAAAAGGACGTCCTGCACTTTCTCTGGGTCCAGTTTGTCGCAATCAGGTAGCCGCGCAAGCGCGAGCGACAGCGAGTCCCGGTCCGCGTCGGTAACCTGGGACAAAAGGTAGTAGCCATTCGTGTCACCCGCTCTATGGGAGTAAGACGGTAGGTCGAAGTCCCAAAGATAAGCACCTTCGAGCCAGCCACCGAGGAAGCAAGCTGGGTCGATTGCCGCCGATGACACTGCGACGAAGTCGGTACGGCGCTCCCTGAGCATATGCTGGATCTCGTGAACGTTTGGCGCGAACTGCAAGCCCGTACGGAGTGACCCTAGGTTCTCAACCGCGGAAAGCAGGGCTGCAACTTTGTCGAGCAGAATATCGCCAGTGGGTTCGGATGTAGTCGACTGGCGAGACTCGGCGAGGAACGCACCCGGCAGTTGCCTTCTGACGCGATGCCTGATCATCCCCCCAGCGCTGAGAGGCGTACGGCCGTCCATGCTCTCTGAACGGGGCTCAGACATATCCAACTGGGCGATGATGCCAAGGTCCGGTACTGCGCCCTCGGGTTGGCCGGAATACCACCGGACACTATTGCCGGTGTCCTCCGACAGGTTCGAGAGCGTCGCCTCATCTGGCCGTGAACCTTGCGGGCGGTCGTCAAACACCTCTACGAACCTGGGGCCGACGGCCCTGCTCCTTGGCCTCCGGGAATCCTCCTGAAACCGCGAGGCGCACCATTCCACCAGCCCTTCATTGCACGCATCCGTAGTTCCGCCCGCGCTTGAAACTGCAACTGCTACGACAGGCTTCGCCGAAAGCAAGTCGGACACGTCGTCGAGGGCGCGCATGACTTGCGCGGCACTGAACCCAACAGAGATTCCCCCGACTTTGATGCCGAAGACATCGCCGAATGGTGCTTCCAGCGAGCGCTCCGGCAGCTTCTCTAGTTCTCGCCCGTTCCAAAGAACAGACCAGTAGTCAGTGCCGTTCTCGACCGCTATAAAGTTTACTTGGTCAACACCGGCGGGCGACCGAAGGTGGAGAGACAGAATATCTGGCACGCAATCGGGATCTAGGACGCTTGCAGCTGGGCAAGGTTTCCCAGCCTCGTCCGCCTCGACGAGGATGCGCTGGGCCGCGACATGCCAGCCTACGCGCATTGGGTGCATGGGCGAGAGCAAGATTGCGACCGGCTCGCGCGCGAGGCTTCGCCGGCTGGCGTCTAAACTCGATATTGCTATGACGTCTGCCCAGCAAGCAACCTCTGGATCTGACGCGATCCACCTATGGTAGGCATCCACGTATCTTTCGACTGCCGATGCAAACTGATCGTCACGCAGCGCCCACTCGCCCAATCGTGCAGTCTCGAACACTCCCGATTGGTCTCCGTCGCCGCGAACGTATTCCGCAATCTCCTCACGGGCATCCAGAAATTCGGATGGAGGGTTGAATTCAACTGGCGCCGGACGGGAGTCTTGAATGAACGCTCCGCGAGAGAGTATTGGTCCGCTGCCGGTGTTCCAGTTGGGCGGCGACCAGTGCTCTCCATAGTCTTCCGCCAGAACAATCGGCTGGTATGACGACCGGATCGCTTCAGGGGAAAGAATCCAGTCTTGAAGCATCGTCGATCTGACGGCACGGTTCACGGTGATAACAGCCTTGGCATCGAAGCCTTCCAACTGGCGCCGGTTAACCTTGATTAGGCGTTCGAACTCGCTTCGGCAGCCCACCTCTGGGACATCATCACAAGTAATAAATGTGCGGCAAGTCTCGCGCGTGAGTTTGCCATCTTTCCCAGCGCGCGAGAAACGCAGGTCAAGCTGACAGTTACCATCGGCCTCTATTTCCGACCGGTAGACTTCGGGCGTTGCCTGCCGGAGGGTGACAAGTGTTGGTGTGCTTGCATTCCCATCTCCCTGATCGGCCGAGACATAGGCCGATACATCGATAGTAACGCCAGGTGAAACAAAAACGAGCAACTCGTACCGCCCAGGTCCCGGTACGCTGAGGCCTGCCTCCCAGTCAGCTCCCGTGCCTCTGCCACGCTTCGCAGGCTTGCGAGGTGGTGAAAACTTGCGGGCAAGCCGGCAGGCCACAACAATTCCTGGCTGCCATGTGGCGAGCGAAACAACTTTGATTGACGCGGGCTTGAAGCCCTGCGCCATCGCCCTGTAGGTCAGCGGCAGCTTGTGGGTTGGCGGTGTCGGGTCGGATAGAGTTTCGACGCTGCCTGAGGCCACGTCCCCGATCAATCCATTGCCTGCAGCGGGCGTACGGTTAACCCCGATCCGGCTACCGTTTGAATCGCCACCGTTTGTCTCTATCCGCAGATCTACCTGACCAGACACAATCACGGGCATGGACTTGCCTAGCGCCGCCAGCGAATTGCTGCAGGTCATGGCGATGTCACCGTCAGGATCGCCGTCAGGCGATCCCTCTGCCAACAATTCAGTCCATTTTTCGACGTCGAGAGCGACCCACCAATCAGGCACCGCCGGCAAGGCAAGTTGTCCTGCGGGGCGGTAGTAGGCGGGCGTTGCCCGTTCGAACGTAGTAGCAACCTCACAACCTGAGCGGACGTGCTCCAGATAAGCCGCAAGATGTCTCTGGTCCTCATCGCTCGCGCCGTCTGACAGCCGCTCGACGCTCCTTCGAAAGCCCTCTGACATTGCCTCGGCAATACCTTTGAGTGTTCCGATCTGTTCCCTGGCAGCAAGCACGCCGTTGCGCATCGGCGGGAAGCCGCATGCAAGGCTGATGGCCACGCCAGGCTGGAGACCTGAGGCGGCATCGATGGAAAACAGACGCGAAAGTACCCGCCAAGCGCCCTCGCGGGGTGAGTTCCCGGCTTCCACTTCGTCGGCCGCCCGCGCTGCAGCCTCCACTAGCCGCCTGCCGTCCTCGACAAGCGCGTCGGGTACGCCAGCTTGGGATAACGCTTGCACTACAAGGCTTTGGATGAAGCTGTCGTCCCACCAAGCTTCAAAAGTCGTGTTCCCGCCGTTGTTGCTTTCAGCAACGCCGAACTTGTCTGTGGTGCTGCCGACCGACAGGATGCTGTGCTCGCCAGGGGGTATGAGCGCTACGAAGCTCGCTGACCTCGGCAAGTTGCGAAGATCAAGAAGGTGATCCTCGTCGCACCAGCCAGATACCCCAACGGCTGGATTGCCCTCCGGAAGCTCTTCGCGCGGGACTTGCAAGAGAAACGGCAAGTCTTTCAACGCTATGCTCTCCGGCTGCCTGATAAGATCTTCGAAAACTTGAAACATCAGTTCGTGCGGCGGCCCAAGGAATATCAGGCGTATTTCGCGGGCGCCTTCGTTGGTTGCGCTAGCACCGATCCGCGATCGGATGCGATCTGCCAGTGCGGATGCTAACCTGTTCATTCGGTGACCCCTTTATTGGTGTTTGGGCGGAATGGCGGGACCAGCAGCATGCCGCTCTCAGCGTCGGGGCTATCCAGAACCAAACCTAGCATCCGGAGTTGGTGGCCAAGCTCGTTCTGGGGGATGTCGCGATGGTCCATCGCGACGCCGTACTGGGCTAGGTGTTGCGCTAGCCTATGCACCGAGCGTGGACCCGCGACGCCAGCGAGCGAGCAATGAACGAGGGCAATAATCGCGACCGGTCCGGGCGAGACAACCCATGGGCTATTTGTGTGTGGTCCTTGCTTGCGCAGCAAGTATCCCTGATCATAGCCTCTGAGGCGTGGGTTGGCTGTCTGGCGCTGTTGAAGGCTGTAGGTGACGAACTCGTTTATGTTCGACCCTATGCCCTTGCGGCATAGGAGCGTTCTAGTCTCACGGTCGACAAGATCATCAACCGTATCGCGGATTTCCGAGGAGCGAGCGCCCGTGCAAAAGCTACGAACCTGATCGCATACCTCTACTAGTCCATTGGCAGATCCTAGCACATTGGCTGGCGCCGCCCCGGCTTCCTCCAGAGCCCAAAGGGTCGCGTTGATTCCTAGTCTGGCCGTGAGGTAACGGGAGATGCTGTCCCGGATTCCGGGTAGCGGCTTGTTCGAAAGCGGCAAAAACGAAAACCGATCAGGATACATGCGTGCACGGGCGTCGGCCGCGGATCTTGGTCCAGTACCATTCAGCGCTTCAGAAAGACACGTCCAGACGCGCGAGTGCACCTCGCAGAGCCATACGACGTGTGCCACTGTTCCGAGGCGCAGTACGGCCTCAAGGAGGCTTGTCCACTGTCGCCGTGTCAGGAGGTCCTTTGCCGCGATTACTGAATTGAGGTCTTGCACAAACTGGCGTGCAGGAAACGCCCCGCCGCCTACATCCGGGCAGTCTGGCATCGCTTCAGGCGGAGCCGGCACGAATTCCCAGTTGGGCTCCGGCAGCCATGCCTCCACCTCCGATTGAAGGAAGCGGGCGAAGATGTCGTCATCGTCGCAGACTGCAAGCGCTTCGAACAAATACTTCCACGTCTCTTCCGCTGCTGATCGGTTTGGTGAACCCAGCCAGATCATTCGTCGGACCAGAGTTCCGGGAGTCCACGGGTTACCTGCTAGCCTTGGCGAGCCTGAAAACAGGGCCAGCTGTGGCACTAGAGGTGTGACTTGTAGGAAGCGTTTGGAGGACTGGTTCGACCGTTTGGGACTCTCGAGTACCGCGTTCAGCAGGGTGTCGAAAGCGTCCGGATCGAGCGTCCCGCTGGATGGTTTGGATGCCTTTTCGCGCGCTTTCCTGATCTGCGCTTGCAGTCTGGTGCCTTGCGGGGGCACGGAACGCTCGCTCACTCCGGGCAGCCCGATGACCCGATAGAGTGACGACAGGACCACTTCGGAAGTCGCATACTCCGGGGCTGGCGACATTGCCAGCGCGCCTTTGCCATAAGCAGCATGCGACTTGCCCCAGGGAGCGTCCCGGAAGTCCGCGAGGCTCATGGGCGATTGCTCCTGCCGACCATACCGAATCCTAAGCGCCTTTTCTCAATCGTTACGCCGCTGCCTAACCGGATTTCGGCACGACGAAGAACATTAGCATCCCGTACGATTGGGCCAGCGAGGCGTGCGCCTGTGGTGTCGAGTAGCGCGAGCACTGAACGCGGGAGTGAGGCATAGGACATGCCTCGCTCGATATCCTTGACCGCTTTGAACAAGTCATAGGTCAAAGCAACGTCTTGCGCGGAATTACCCTCTCCCACCTCGAGAAAGCGCAATGGAGCCGCTGGTCGCCCGTCCGCGGCGGCGTTAGCGGGCTGCACGTGCCGCCTCGGCACGACGAGCAATGCCTGCACGTTCGAAGGAGGAAGCGGCTGGCCAAAGGTTGTAGTCAGGGAGACCTCAAACTCCTGGTTTTTGTTGAGCAAAAGCTCAATCTCACGTGCTACTTCGAACAGGCTGTCGTCTTTTTTGTCTTCCACGACAGCCTGAAATTCACGCAGGACAGAAGCATCAAGGACGGTCATTGTGCGAGCCCCGATTGACCTTCGCACCAGCCGACAGGAGAAGTCGCGCACCACCCTTTGGACCCGGGTCGCAGTCGCGGGGCGCTTCTTGCGAACATCCTGCCGAGAAAGAAAGGTATCCAGTTCGGCTAGTCGGCGCAGGAGCTCGACCTCAAGCGCCGTTAGGATTCGTGACTTGCGAACATGCTCCAAGCCCTCGGCGACTGAGCGGCTAAAGCGCGTATCGATGTCGCGGAGCCGGTAGCTCGTGTTGCGACTTACCTCGACAGTGGTGTCGGGGGAAGCGAGAGCGGGGTCGAGAACGCCCGAGAAGCTATCCAACACCCCTTCGATCATAGTAGGCAGGTAAGGAGATCGCCTGAAGCTCAAGAACCACTGCAATCCCATTGCGGTGTTGTTGTCTTGAAGCCCAAGCTCCTTGATGTCCTTAAGCAACGACGGCCCGGCCTCTCGGTCCCAAAGGTGAAAAAGCGCATGATGGTACTGGCCAGCAACTAGCTCGAAGATAGCCGAGGAGGTCCTCGGCGACGGCTTGGCCTTGCGGACGGCCTGCTCGTCTGCAACGGACAGGCTTGCGGCCCAGGCGCACGGCATGAGGTCTGTCTCCCGCGTCTCGTGGCGGTGGCCTGCGAGCAGATACGAGAAAAGAGAAAATAGGTCACGGAAGCTCCAGCGCTTACCGCTGCCAAGTTCATACCAGCGCAACATTGCGAGCAATCCTGTTTGCTCGCGAGGGTGCGAGAGCTGTTCCCGGCTGGTGCAAAATGGGCATCGCTGACCAGCCTCGCACTCGCCATAAACGGGCCACAAGCTCGTTTGGAGCGCCTGTCGGAGGACCTGCTCAGCTGGAGGCGGATCCCCGTCATCCGTGGAAACCAGCAGAGACTCCATGTCCATCGGCCAGACGGCGATGCCCGGGTATCCACCAAGGGGCCAGCATGATGGCGCGTCGGGAAGAAGGCTGACCGCCCGGGTTACACTTTCCAGCAATCTGCGCGATACAGACTGCTCTGTTTCCGCGGCCAAGATAAGCGCATCGTCTAGCACACCGCGGTTTACGCAACAAAGATACAGCCCCGTCGCGCCGTCGGCGAGCGCGCTACCAAGTTCCTGAAGCAACAGCTCAGCTGCTGACTTGCCCGTGGCGCCGGCAACAACGGAGGCATCTTGCACGATCGACAGCGCAAGGCCTCCGCGTGGTGGGCGAGCCAGTCGACCTGCGTCGACGGAGACTATACGAGGCACCTTGCCCTCTGTAGGACTAAATCTGCTCGCGAGTTCCCCTATTAGGGTACCTCCGCAATTAAGCGAGGCGTCAATCCATCCCATAGTCGTCTCGATCGCCTCGGTCTTCCCGTTGCCGGGACCGCCTACGAGCAGGACCACGCGTGGTGCCTCTGGGACTCCCCTGCCAACTTCGGCGCACCACTGTTCGAGCTTGGCCAGAAGGTTCGTCTTGAAAACTCGTTCGCCCGGTCGGCCACTAGACTCATCGAAGGGACGGCGCACGCCTCCTGACCGGTTGCCGGCCCAGTCAAGAAGCTGAGCGGGAAATCGCGGAGCAAGCATACCTTCAGTCATGCGCTACTCCGCTGCCGTTACGGTGCGCAGCTCGCTTCCTGCAATGACTGCCTTTGCAAGCTCAATTTCCTTTAGCGCCTGCGATACCGCCATCCCGATCACACGCGCCAGATACGGTGGTACGGCATTGCCGACTTGAGTGTACCGTGGGCACTCACGTGTCCGCCGGTCGCCCCCCGTCGTGTATTTACCCTTAAACACGAACCAATCAGGGAATGACTGAATGCGAGCACTTTCTCGCACAGTAAGGATCCTTGGCTCTGAATAATGCAGTACATCGTCAGGCAGGGTCGTAATCGTCGGCGCCGGTACAGTCGGGGACATCGGGTATATTCGGTGCTTCTTGAGACCATATCCGAGGCGCGCCTCATCGTTCATCCGGACGCCCTTGCGGCATTCCAGGAGTATCCGGGCAAACCTTTGGCGAACTTCATCTCGATGGCGCGCTAGCCGCATGCTGTTAGGAGTGCCCGAGGCGCCCTGACGCATGAGCTCTTGGTAGGTCGTCATAGCTGAGCGGGGAGTAGCCTGAAAAAAACCACGCGGCGATTGGGCATCTGTGCAGGAAACCATTGGGCGATCTCCAATCTCCAGGTCGGAGATCGCATCTGCGGCAGAGATGACCTCGCCTATCCCGAACTCCCGCAGCTGCTGACACCTTGCTTCTTCTAGCAAAGCAAAGACGCGATCAATGCCGCCAGAAAGAAATGGCGAAAGATCTTTTCGTATGCCGATGGCGATAAGCCTGGAACGCTTCTGCGGCACTCCGAAGCGGGACGCGTCTAAGAGTTCGGCTTTCACCACATAGCCGGCAGTATCGAGACTAGCAGCCAACTTCTCGTAAAAGGATTGCTTTCGCGGCGAGCGCCCCGATTGCAGGTCAACCACCGCTCCACTTTTATGGGCCACCTGCATGCCTGGCACGTTTTCAAGGACCAGCACGTTCGGCTGCAGGGCTTCAACAGCTTCAACATACTTGTTGAAGAGTAGGTTCCGGGGATCGTCCTCTATCCTCCGTCCAGCGAAGCTAAATCCCTGACAGGGGGGACCACCGGCTAGAACCTCGACCTCACCCCTCAGTTGCTCGAGTTGTTCCTTATGCTCTCCGAGGACCTCGTCAATACCCCACGCCCGTTGGTCCAACCATGACGGCCAAATGAAGCGGTAAGCTTCTGGCGAGTCATCCCCAATGAAATTGGTCGAGAACGTCTCAAATGCCATCTCGTCGCGCTCAATTGCAAAGAGGCCACGCATCCCCGCCAGGGAAAGCCCGAGGGAAAGCCCTCCACAGCCAGAAAACAGATCCACAAATTTTCGCGCCTGCTTGACCTCATCATACTCGCCTGCTTCCCTGCCGAGGGGTTCGCCCAGCTGCCCATCCCCAGCCGAGCCCCCAAGCCCGATCAGGTCAGGCGGCAATCCATCCTTTTGTGCCTGCTTGGCCACTACTTCTTACCCTCAACTTTCCCGCTGCTTGACAGTCGCTGCGTCACTCAGCGTCGTCAGCCGTTCGAACTCTTCCACGGCCACGACCACCACAACCGGGCGGCCGTGTTTCTCGATCACCACCGGTTCGGCTCGGGCGGTGTCGATGAGCAGGCCGAACTGATGCTTCGCGTCCCGTGCGGACATGGCCTTCATGGCATTGCTCCCCGCTTTGGGTCACAATGAACAAAAGAGGCCGATATCACAATCAGGAAGTCGCGAGATCGACGGCCATTTCTGCGAAGGACAAAGGATACGTTGATGCGCCAAGTCTTGGTGAACGGGCGTTGGATCTCAGGAACTTTTAGTGAACGCCACTGACATCGAAGTGCATAGCGGCGACGCTCAATTTCTGCTGTCTTTCCAGTACTTTGAAGATAATTCACCAAAACGGCGCAGTCATGAGGTCGAAAGAATACTGGCCCCAAGAGACCGTTTCCGGACCACCTGGCGCCGGGGCCAGTGCTCAGCCGCACCCGCAAACTCCTTTGAAAAAACGGAAAAATCTATCCGCAGCCGGATGTGGAGAACGCTTTCGCGAGGGCAAGTGGCGGACCAAAAGGGGTTCGAATTGCAACGTCGTATTTCATGAACATTGCTTGAACCAAAGTTAACCAGATGGATTTTATGTTTTTTGGTGTAAGCAGATATTGCATGGCGCCTGGACCGAAGGTTGCGGCAAGCTTTAAAAAAGGTGTACCGGGTAGGGTTGGGCTTGGGTCGAAGTAGATCAGAACAGTTGCTCGATCGGACACCAGCCGGACACAACAAAAAAGGCCTCGAGCTGGTTTTCGCTCAGAGGCCTTGTTTTCTTGGTTGCGGGAGTAGGATTTGAACCTACGACCTTCAGGTTATGAGCCTGACGAGCTACCTGGCTGCTCCATCCCGCGCCGGTTTTTTTTTGAGATCGTGTTAGA
>NZ_JAOVQN010000044.1:0-13821 GCF_025673445.1 Ruegeria marisflavi | reverse complement strand
GACACAGGACTGTACTGACCAGCCGCGCAATCAGAGCATTTTTTCCTTGCAAAGCAGACGTCATACACACAGGACAAGCCGATGATGGGCATGGATTACTCCAGGATAACCGAGTCCGGCACTTCGATTGCAGGCTTGAATCATTCCGCAATGACCAATGCCAAGGACCAGGGTGACACATTCTATGTCCCCGACAGCAGCCTGACACCAAGTCGGCCAATGGCGGCAAATTCCTCACCTTTGACGACGTTCGGGCACGCTAACCGCGCTACAAGGATCGGCCCGCCACCCGCGAGATCGAGCCGCGCCTGCCCGGCAACATGAGACGCTGTATCTGGTCGATTAACGGCAAGAAACTGTCCGATGGAGAGCCGATAGTAGGCCCACACGGCATACTGGATCACGACACGTGGGTAGAGGAAGCCCTAGAGGCGTAGGAGAGAGGCCAGTACTTTTTTGTTTGCTACCCTCAACCGCATACGCCAGTAACTTGGCAATGTTGTTTCAATACCCCGCGGACTTAGATTGAAGCGAGTGACATTTACACAGCGCTCGCGATGATTCTAGGTGAAAACTGGTGACGTCTATCGCTGATGGATGGCCTTCGCATCTGTGCCACCGACACAGAGACCACGGCGTCAGCAAACGCTTCAGTGCTACCGTGAGGTCAACGGTTGGCTCTCACCTACGCTACTGACGCTGCCTTCGGTTGGGCACGCAGGCAACTCTAGTTCTTCCGATGCACTTTGAATCAAGCGAGTTTCGAGTAGTTGCCCATTCTGATAGAGAACTGGATACGCAATGGATGCGATATGGCTGTTGAACTCCCGGAAAGCCCGCAAGGTCTCCAGATGTATATCGCTGGTCTCGAAGCTTTCGGTTGTGCCATGTTGCAACCGGCGCAGGTGGCGTTTGCGACTATCCCGCTCGATGCGCTTGATTTCCGCCTTTTCCAGAGTCAGGAGCCGCGCGCTTGCCAAATCGTCTGAAATGAGCACGTTCGATGCCAGTTTCATGTTAGCAAGAACCCCTTCGTGCAGTTGAGTAAGTTCTGTCCAACCCTCTCCGGAGAAACTCAGACGCTTTGCACGCATTTCCCTTGCCAATTCGGTCAGGCGCTTGGCGACCACGTCGCCCGCTGTTTCAAGGCGGATCGCAAACTCCATAAGGTCACGTGCGGTTTTTGCATCTTGTTTTTCATATCGATCCGTGGGGATTGCCGCAACAAACGCACGAATACCCGACAGGCACCGGTTTACGTCCTCATCCATGGCCTGAACCGAACGAATCTGTTCCTTGTCGCCGCTGCGGTACAGTTCGAGGGCTGGACGGAACATGGTTTCGACAAGGTCGCTCATCCGCAGCAATTCACGCTTGAGGCTCGGCAAGGCCTGACTGGGGTTTGCGACATTCTCCATGACCAATGCACTGGCTGGTCGTGCGGGCTGCGTTTTCTGTTCCCTTACCTCATCTGGAAAGAGCTTTTTGAAGACGCCCTGCAAACGTCCGCAAAACGGAAGGGCAAGGAGCAGCAGCGAAAGGTTAAACGCGAGGTGCGCATTGATCAGCATCTGGCCCCCTTGCGGGTCACCCAAAAGCCCGGTCCGCAGGGCCAGGTTTGCCGCGAACAACGTCACCACAGCCCAGCTGCCACGCAGCGCCAGATTGGCATAGGGTATGCGCCGGCCGGAAAGGGGCATCCCCCGGGCCAGCCAGACCGGAATGAAGGTCGAGCCGAAATTCGCGCCCAGGACCAATGACATTCCAGCGGCAAATGGGATCGCACCGATCTGCACAAGCGTCACGCACATCAGGATGGCCGCGACCGAGGAGTGCATGACAAAAGCCAGCGCCGCTCCGACAAGAAAAGCCGTGATGTAGTCCCGGGCCAGATAATCGGCAATGGCAGGCAAGAACGCACTGTCGCGGATGGGGTCCATCGCCTGGCGCAGGAACTGGAGCGAAATCAGGATGAAAGCCACACCCATCAGGATGCGCCCAAGCTGCCGCCCTTTCTTGCTTTCGGTCTTGACGAACAAATAGCCGCCGACTGCCAGCAGCATCGGGACCAGCCAGTCCAGCCGGAAGGACAGGATCTGGATGATCAACGCCGATCCCAGATCGCCACCCAGCACGATCGCCAAACCGGTGGGGAAACTCAAAATTCCAGTCGCGGCAAATCCCGACGACAACAGCGCCACAGCTGCCGAACTTTGCAATACGACAGCCATCATCAAACCTACCACAGACGCTTGCAGGTAACCGCGTTGGCGGGTCATCACCCGCTGGAACGACGCGCCATAGCTACGTTCTATTCCGGTGCGGACCATGCGCACCGCGTAGAGCAGTAACATGGTTGCCCCGGCCAGTTTGATCAGGAAGGTGACAATGGCCATGTTTCACTCCGGTATCGTTGTTGGCTTGGTTGACAGTTGTTCCGGTACGAAAGTTTGCAAACAGGGCGGGCAACTCCGACAACGGCAACAAAAGAGACGGTTCCGGTCGGTTTCGCCGTAACCTATCGCGTTGTTCCGTCGTCTCTGTTGCCAGACCTTGTGGGCGTTGAAGCCCCGCGCTGTTTCATGCCGTTCGGCCAATGAAGTCAGGCTGGTCAGGTTTCGTCCTTGATTGCAGCAACAACAATGTCGATCGCCTGATCCAAATCGGCTTTCGAAATTGTCAGCGGTGGTGACAGCGTCAACACGCACCCCTGGCTGATCTTGTAGCTCAATCCCGCTTCCAGACAGGCATAGTAGATCCGTTCGGCCCGCGCATTTCCCGGCGTTTTATCAGCGCGATCATCGACGATTTCGATCCCGAACATCAGGCCTCTTCCACGGATGTCACCAACGATGGGGACGTTCCCTAGTTCCTCCATCAGGCGCCCCATGGCGTGCTCGCCCAGTTCGGCCGAGCGGTCAACCAACCCCTCATCCTCGATGATCTGAATTGTCGTCAGCGCGGCCCGAGCCGTGACGGGGTTCTTTTCATGCGTGTAATGCCCAATGGCAAAATCTCCGCAAACATCCAATTGTCTACGAGCGACACAGGCGGCAATGGGCAGGATGCCTCCGCCAAGTGCTTTGCCAAGTGTCACGATGTCCGGGATGATCTCATCATGTTCAAACGCGAACATCTTGCCGGTCTTGCCAAGACCGGTCGGAATCTCATCCATGATCAAAAGTGCACCGTGCCTATTGCAGGCCTCTCGCACCGATTTCCAGAAGCCCGGCGGCGGCACATAGGGAACTGCGCGCATGGGCTCGGCTATGACCGCCGCAACGTCCCCTTCGCGTTCGAGAACGTAGTCGACCATTTTCGCGCAGGCCAGCCCGCAGGTTTCAGGGCCCACATGATTGTAGGGGCAGCGATAGCAGGCAAAGGGCGCCACATGTTCGGTTCCGGACAACAAGGGTCCGGCAATGTGACTGCGAAATGTCGCTTCTCCTCCGACGCTTGCCGCGCCGAAACCCGCACCGTGAAACGCGTCCCAGAAGCTGACGGTCTTGAACCGTCCTGTTGCGGCCCGCGCGATCTTGAGAGCAACCTCGTTGGCATCGGAGCCACCGGTGGTAAAAAGCACTTTTCCAAGGTCGCCGGGCACGATGTCCGCCAGTCTTTCGGCCAGGTTCACAGCCGGATCATTGGTGAAGCGACGGGGCGCAAAGGGAAGATCGTCAAGCTGAGCCTTGATCGCTGCAACCAGACGGGGATGACCGTATCCGATGTGGTGCACCGAGTTGCCATGGAAGTCCATGTACCGGCGCCCTTCCATATCCTCGATCCAGATGCCCTCGGCCTTGGCAATGGTGCTGACACAAGGCGAAGAGAGAGACTGATGCAGGAACACATCTGCGTCGCGTTTCAGCAGGGGTGAAGACTTCGGTCCGACGGACTTTCGCAGCCATGCTTTGCGAGCTTCGGATGTATTGGATTCCCCTTCAGTATGGACAATCTGTGGCATGCCTGCTCCTCTTTGCAGTCATCAAAAATGTGCGGACCCCGGAAGGCCCGCCAGTACCAGGGAGGAACCGTGATGCCCTTTCCGCCACTGCGGAAAGGGCGGAGAGTTTAGTTTGGCCAGGGCAACGAGTATGTCTTCACGTTGGTGAAGAACTTCATCGCCTCGATAACGCCTTCCTTTACGCCATTGCCAGAGTCCTTGATGCCGCCGAAGGGGGACATCTCGATCCGGTAACCTGGCTGTTCCCAGATGTTGCAGGTGCCGACATTCAGGCCGTTGATATATGCGATCGCGCGATTCAGATCGTTGGTGCAGACGCCCGAGGACAGGCCAAACGCGGTCGAGTTCGATATCCGCATGACCTCTGCATCATCATCCGGCACCCGAACAATGGGCACGATCGGACCAAAGGTCTCCTCCATCACCAACTCGCTGCTGTGCGGAACCTTGTCGACGACAATCGGAGGCAAGAGCGCGCCTTGCCGGCCCGGGTGATAGAGAATTTCGGCGCCCTGGGCCTCGGCCATGTAGACACGTTTCTCGAACAGTTCTGCCGCCTTGTCGTGGATGACGCAGCCAAGTTCCGTTTCGGGGTCCTGCGGATCGCCGAATTTAATCTTTTTCGCCTTTTCCACAACCATCGGCACAAACCGATCCGCGACGCTTTCCTGTACCAGGATGCGCTTGATCGCGGTGCAGCGTTGGCCGGAGTTGCCGGTGGCGCCAGCCACGGCAATCGCGGCGGCCTTTTCCAGATCGGCATCGGACAGGTCGTTCAGCACGATCAGCGGGTCGTTCCCGCCCAGTTCCAGAGCCTGCCGCTTGTAGACGCCCTTTTCGGCAATCATCTTACCCACCGGCACACCGCCAGTGAAGGTGATGATGTCGATGTTTTCATTGGTGATCATCTCGTCGCCAATATCCTTGGGCCATCCCGTGACCACCTGGAACATCTCTGGCGGCAGCCCTGCCTCGTACAGGATATCGGCCAGGGCAATACACGTGAGCGGGGTCAGTTCCGTCGGCTTGCAGACCATGCAGTTATTGGTTGCAATCGAGGGCGCGATCTTGTGGCTGACCATGTTCAGCGGGTGGTTGAAGGGTGTAATGGCGCTGATCGCCCGAACAGGCTCGCGCATGGTAAAGATCTTGCGCGCCTTGCCATTGTGGGTCAGGTCGCAAGAGAAGATCTCGCCATCGTCCTTCAGCGCCTCGGCCGCGGCGAATTGATAGACGTCCTGCGCGCGCTTGGTCTCGTAAATCGCGTGCTGGTGGCTGATGCCAAGTTCCAGCGTCAGCCATTTGGCCAGCCACTCGCGTTTCTCGCCGATCAGTTCGCCCGCCCGCCGCAGGATCTGGCTGCGCTCATACCGGGTAAGCTTGGGCTTGTAGTTGGCCGCGATTTCAAACGCCCTGCGCGCATGTTCCGCAGTCCCGGCAGGCACATGGCCCACCACCTCGTTCGTATAAGGGTAGAGGACCGGTACGGTTTCGTCGGTAAAGACGACCTCGCCGCCGATGCGCATGCCTTCGTTTCGAATTTCGATTTTGGACATGGTTTGATCTTTCATGACTTACTGCGCCGCTGCTGTAGTGGCATAGAAAAAGGCATCGAAATTGCGCAACACAGGCTGGTTCGGCAAGTCGATGACCCGGTTCACAATGAATGGAACCTCTTGTTCGGTCAAACCACCATGGCTGCGTAGCGGCTCTTTGAGTGCTGCCAGATCATGGCGATGCTCGGATGTGCCGATGCAGATGTTTTCACCAGAGACCATCACGATGTCACCAATGCGGTCACCCGGCAACTCGAAGCGTTCGATTGCTTCGGCCTTGGTCAGCACGTGCGTGATTCCATCGGTTGCCTTGAGCTTGCTGATAATGTCGTCCTGATCCGCGCCATCAGGCAGATAGGCAGTTGCGAACGAGCCCAAGGCGCCGTGGTGCACGACATAGGGGTCGGTGATCGGAAGAATGACCCGGGCCGCGTCCTTGCCCAGCCATTCGTCCATCAGGTCCTGCACGTAGACCACGCTGGGCGAACCATCGGCGTGATGTTTGGGTTTCATCCCGTGATCGGCGGTCACCACGATGGCGGCGCCCAGCTCGTCCAGCTCGCCCAGATAGCGGTCGAACATGGCGTAGAAATCCAGAGCACCCTTTTGATCCGGCGCAAACTTGTGCTGGATATAGTCGGTGGTCGACAGGTACATAACGTCCGGTTTGAACTCTTTCAGCAGCTTGACGCCCGCCGCAAAAACGAACTCGGACAGTTCGGCCGAGTAGACTTCGGGCACGTCCATGCCCAGCCACTTGCTGGCGTTGTCGATACCGTGTTCCACCATCGTCGTTTCACCGGAACGCTCGGAGGAAAACGCGACCGCCCTGCCCTCGTCGAATTTCAGCCCGGCCCCAAGCAGCGCGCGCAGTTTGTCCTTGGCGGTGACCATCGCCACGCGGAAACCCGCATCGTAGAACTGGGAAAAGATGGTCGGCGCGCGCAGAAACCGCACATCGTTCATCATCACTTCTTCGCCGGTGTCCGGGTCGATAAGGTAGTTTCCGCAGATTCCGTGGACGATAGGCGGACGCCCGGTGGCAATCGACAGGTTGTTGGGGTTGGTGAACGACGGGATAACGGAATGCGCCAGCCGGTCGGTGCCCTCTTCCCGCATCCGTTTCAGGTTGGGCATCAGTCCTTTTGCAATCGCGACATCAAGGTATTCAGGCTCACATCCATCAAGGCAGATGGCAATTGCGGGCACTTTGGGTGTCGGATAGATGCGCTCGTTTGCTACGACAGGTGTTTGGATAGTCATCTTTTTTTCCTTGATGTTTAGGCGGCCAGCTTGGCGCGCTCTTGCAGTGCCCGGAGAGGAGGAGCAGCGCTGGTAACGCCCATTTCTTCCAGAGATTCCTTTGCAGCGCTCACGACTTTGCGCATGACGTGTTCGTCCATTTGACCGATACATCCGACGCGGAAGCTGTCAACGACGGTCAGTTTGCCCGGGTAGATGATGAACCCCTTTTCTTTCATCAGCTTATAGAACTGATCGAAAACGAATTTCTCATCATCAGGGCAGAAAAACGTGACGATGATCGGGCTCAGCCAACGATTGTCGAGCAATGTCTCGAAGCCGAGTTCGCGCATGCCAGCGACCATGACATCGCGGTTGCGGGTATAGCGTGCGCCCCGACCAGCAACACCGCCTTCGGCGGCGTGTGCGCGAAGCGCCTCGATGAAGGCAGCAACCACATGTGTCGGAGGGGTAAAGCGCCATTGACCGGTCTTGTTCATGTGCGCCCATTGAGCATGCACATCCAATGACAGCGAGTGACTGTTGCCCTTTGCGGCCTCCAATTCACTCTTGCGCGCGACGATGAACCCAAAACCTGGGACGCCCTCGATGCATTTGTTTGCCGAGGACACCATTGCCTCGTATCGAATTTCGGTGGGCTTGAGCTCGATTGCGCCAAAGGCCGACATCGAGTCGATCAGAAGCTTGCGCCCTGCTGCGTAGGTGACTTCTGAGATCTCCTCGACAGGGTTCAGGATACCCGAGCTGGTTTCACAGTGAATGGCGACGACATGCGTAATGTCGGGATCCTCTGCGAGAATGCGCGCAACTTCGTCTCCCCTCGGCGGCAGGTAATCGCCCTTGTCCAGAACGATATGTTCGCGCCCCAGATACTGCAACGTCTGGGCTGAACGTTGTCCATACGCGCCATTGGCCAGGACCAACGCCTTTCCGTTCCGCGGAATGAAGGAGGCCAGCATGGCTTCGACAGAGAACGATCCGCTGCCCTGCATCGGGACGCAATCGAAGTCCGCGCCGCCTTCGCCAAGCAACGCCAGAAGGCCGGAACGCACCTCGCGCGTCATGGCGCGAAAGTCATCATCCCAGCTGCCCCAGTCCCTCAACATGGCCTGCTTCACCGAATAGGATGTCGTCAAGGGACCGGGCGTCAGAAGGTATGGTTCACCCAGGCGAGGCTGTTCGATTTTGGGGATGGAAGAGGTCATAACCAGGCTCCAGAAAGGCGATTTCACAAACACAATTGCAGCATCGAAAGCTATATGTGAAATTGCAAATATCAATCTAATCATAAGCGCAGCCTATGTGCTGAACATCGGAGAATCACGGTGCGACACAGCCAGCTCAAAGCCTTTCACTTTGTGGCCAAACATGGTGGTTTTTCCCGCGCAGCGGAGGCGCTTTTCCTGACGCAGCCAGCGATTTCCGAGCAGGTTCGCAAGCTGGAACAGGATCACGATCTCTTGTTGTTCCAGCGCGAACGGAAACGCGTCACCCTGACCCCGGAAGGTGAACAACTCTTTCGGTACACAAAGCAGTATTTCGAGATCGAGGATCAGATCGAGGACTATCTTCTGGAAACCAGGGCCGCGATTGACGGCGAACTGCGTATCATTGCCGACTCGGCACATCACTTGACGCCCTTCCTTGGCGCATTTCAGAAAAAGTACCCGAAGATCACGATCACTGTCCGATCTGGAAACACCGAGGAAATTCTGGAGGAGCTTCGCTCCTATAACGCCGAAATCGGCGTTGTCGGGAGTTTGTCCCCTGGCAAGGACATGGATGTTCTGAACCTGGGATCCACCGAAATCGTGGCCTTTGCGGCGCAGGGCCTATTGTCGGCGTCCAAGCCCACCTTGTCGCTGGAAGAACTGGCCAAACTGCCATTGGTGTTCCGAGAAGACGGTTCCAAGACGCGCCAGAAGTTGGAAGAAGAAGCCGAAAATCATGGGATCACGTTGCGACCCGCAATTGTTGCAGAGGGTCGCGAAGCCGTTCGGGAACTTGTGGCTTCAGGCGCTGGAATAGGGTTCGTTTCCGAGGCCGAGTATGGCCATGACAACCGCCTTAGGCAGATAAAACTGAAGGGCATGAAGCTTCAGATGGGCGAAAGCATGATATCCTTGTCACAGCGACGAGACGTAAAGATCGTTCGCGCCTTCATGGATTTTGCCCGGAATGAGCTCAAGGAAAAAGGAACCCTCGCCGGCGCTTGACCGGCGAGGGTTTGGTGCGGTTCACGAAAGCCGACGGCCGTTTCCTAGCGGCTTCGCCAGGCCTGGGTGCGCGTCAGAATACCTTTTGAGGCTATCAGGTGAATGATCCGGGCCGCCGCATTGGTATAAAAGATCATCATGCCCATCGCCGCCGCCGGTGCGATATCCCCGGCGTCATCCATGTTCAGCACCGCAATCGAGGCAAGAGTGGTCTTGGGCGAGTACAGGAAAACCACCGCCGACACAGTCGTCATCGCATTCACGAACAGATAGATCGATATGTCCAGTACAGCCGGAAGGCATACCGGAACTGTCACGCGCGCAAACAGTTTCATTGTTGGCTGCTTGAGCGATGCGGATACCGACTCGAACTCCTTGTCCATTTGCTTCAGCGCGGTAACGGCAGTCAGGTGCGACACCGTGTAGAAGTGTGTCACTGTGCAAATCACCAGGATTGCCATTGTTCCGTAGATGCCGTTCAGCGGGTTCGACGGGTTGTTGAAGAAGAAGATGTACGACAACCCCAATACCATGCCCGGGATGGCCATCGGCAGCATCGCGAACATCTGGAAGACTGATCGGCCCAGTTTGAACCCGTTCGATTTTTCCACCAGGTAGGCCCCAAAGAACACGACAGTCGTTCCGATGACAGCGGTCAGGAAGGCCAACTTGATCGAGTTGAAATACGAGCCCCAGCCGCCACCGTCCATCTTGTTGAAGTCATAGTTCTTGAGGCTCAAGCTCAGGTCATAGGGCCAGAACTTGATCAACGCGGCGAATTGGCAAACAGCCAGAAGACCGACGATGAACAAGCCGACAAGGCTGCAATAGATCAGAAAAATCCGGTCGGCTTTCGGGTTCGGAGATGCCTGGTATGGAACAGAACGGGCAGAAAGCAGCGCCACTTGCTTGGACTGAACCATCCGGTCGATGGCAAAGGCCAGGATTGCCGGGATGACCAGAACGACCGAAACCACGGCGCCCATCTCAAAGTTCTGCTGACCGATTACCTGTTTGTAGATATCCACGGCAAGCACGTTGAATTGGCCGCCGATGACTTTGGGCAAGCCGAAATCGGTGATCACCAAGTTGAACACGACAAAGGCGGCGGAGATAAGGCCGTATCGGGCACCGGGAATGGTCACTGTCCAGAATGTGCGCCAAGGTGTCGACCGCAAGCTGGCCGCGGCTTCATACAGTCGTGCGTCGGATATCGCGAGCGCTGTCGAGATGATCAGGAATGCGTGCGGAAAGGTAAAGAAAACCGATCCGATCACAATGCCGATGGGGCCATAGATACTGGCGCCAAACAGCAACTCCTTGAGCATGCCCTGATTGCCGAACAGGTAGACCAGCGCGATACCCGGCAAGAGCGAGGGAACCAGGATTGGCGCCATTGCGATCAGACGGAATACACCTTTGTACCGCATGCAGCTTCGGTTCAGCGCATAGGCAAACCAGAAGGCCAGTGTGACCGTAACGATCGTGCTGACAACCGAGATCCAAAGGGAATTCTTGATCGAATTGAACAGCGCCGGGGTTGAGAAGTAGCTGACGAAGTTGCCCATCCCACGCGATTGGACCGGCCGCATCTGCACCCGGCGGAACGTGTTGGAATCGAGCTCGACCCAATCTGTGCCTTCTTTCAAGGTCGACCCGATCAGAAAGCGCCCCGCATCTGTCGTATTACGGATCTGGTACATGACCGGACTGCGAAAGTTGAAGTCCGGAAAGAAGCCGGTCACAGGCAAACGCCCGTCCGAACCCGTCACCAGATCGGCGTCGGCAAAAACCTTCATTTGCCGGTTCAGTTCCCCACCCGAAAGGATGGTTCCATCGAAAACTCCGGCTTCGTCACTGACCTGGAACTCATATTGGGATGGCTCTACCCGATAGGTCGAGAATGACTTGGAGAGCATTGTGTAAAGAGGCAGTGCCAGCGTCACGATCAGATAGAGCGCGATCACCATCATGCTTCCACGCATCAGCATGTCATCGCGGCTGAGCTTGGGCTTGATATCCGGGCCAGCAGGCAGGGTCCCGGGATCGGTCGAAATCAAACTCATGCCTTGGCCTCCGGAACATCAAATGCCATGAGCCGGTTCTCGGGGAGTTCGATCACCATGCTGCACCCCTCTTCTAGCCCGAGGCGACGCACGGCATTGATCGAGAAATCGGCAATCAGCTCTGACGATCCAAAGCGCTTGTTGCTCAGACGGCAGCGCCAGAAAGACCCCAGGAATTCCATTTCATCGAGGGTGACCTCGATACAGTTCCGGTTGCCGCCGGTGTCCAGATAACCGGGTTCGTGGGGAATGATATCTTCGGGGCGAATAGCCGCGATGACCGGAGTCCCATCGTTGAATTTGTGACTAAGGCAGGCAAAGGTCTTTTCCCCGATGCTCAGACGTCCGCCCTTGGTGACCTGCGACTTAACCTGGTTCATCTCGCCGATAAAGTCGGCCACGAACAGATTGGCCGGAGCCCGGTAGATTTCTGTGGGCGACCCCACCTGTTCGATCACACCGTGGTTCATGACCACGATGCGATCTGCCATGGCCAGAGCTTCTTCCTGATCATGGGTGACCATCACGGTGGTCACGCCCAGCTTGCGCTGCAATTCCTTGATTTCATGCCGCAAATGGACACGCACCTTTGCGTCGAGCGCCGACAGGGGCTCGTCCAGCAACAACAGGCCGGGCTTGGTCGCGATGGCGCGCGCCAGCGCAATCCTCTGCTGTTGACCACCCGAAAGCTGGGCCGGGTACTTCTTGCCCTGGTCGGGCAGGCCGACCAGGTTCAGCAATTCGTTCACGCGGACAGCGATTTCAGACTTGCTGCGGCCCGTGTTTTCAAGGCCAAAGGCAATGTTCTTTTCAATCGTCAGGTTCGGGAACAGCGCATAGGATTGAAACACGATCCCGAAATCACGCTCGGAAGGGGGCAGGTTGGAGACGTCCTTGCCATCCTGCATAACAGTACCCTTGGTCTGCAAATCCAATCCGGCGATCGCCCGCAGAAGAGTGGTTTTACCGCAACCGGAGGGGCCGAGGAAGCAAATGAATTCGCCCTCGTTGATTTCAAGGGAGATGTCCTTGAGTGCAAGAAAGCTGCCGAACGCTTTCCACACATTCTGGATGCTGAGATACATTTCACCGGGTGGTGTTTTCTGAAGCACGGGAGGAGTCCTCACATCTGCACCTCGGGCACGACCGATCCTGGCCGGTCCGAACCGGGTGTATATTCTGCGTTTTGGGGAACAGGAGAGTGGCGTGCAGGAGCGGCCAAAACGCCGCTCCTGCCAAGGTGGTTATTTCGCTTCCGACTTTCCGTCATAGCGAGACTGCCATTCCTTCAGGATTGCTGCACGATTGTTGGCAGCAAACTCAAAATCGTTGTCGATCATCGCGTCCAGAAGGCCCTCGGGGAAGTGCTCCACTGGTTTCGCAATACCGGGATAGGCCACAACGGCGTAACCGACATTGTACATCATGTTGGCCTCTTTGGTGACCGAGAAGTCGACCAGCTTCTGAGCGGCTTCCAGATTTGCGGTGCCGGCCACGATGGCGGTTGCCTCCATATCCCAGCCCACACCTTCGGACGGCACGATAATCTCAAGAGGCGCGCCGTCGGCCTTGGATTTGGCGCCGCGGAAAGCAAAGGAGATTCCGATCGGGATTTCGCCTGCTGCCGCCAGCTTGCAGGGTTTCGAACCCGAGTGCGTGTAGCGCGCAATGTTTTCGTGCAGCGCGTCCATGTATTGCCAGCCGCCTTCTTCACCAAACAGTTGCAGCCAGCTGGACACATCAAGGAAACCCGTGCCGGACGAGTTCGGGTTCGGCATGATCACTTGATCTTTGTACATCGGGTCGGTGAGATCCTGCCAGGATGTCGGCGGCTTCAATCCGGCCTTTTCTGCCTCGACCGTGTTGTAGCAAACCGCTGCCACCCAGGCATCCATGCCAACCCAGGATGGCGGATTGTCACCGTCGACAAACTTTGGATCCAGGTTTTCGACCCCTGCAGGCGCGTAAGGCTCCAGCATGCCTTCGGACTTGAGCAGCAACAGCGACGTGGCCGCCAGCCCCCATACAACGTCGGCCTGCGGGTTGTCCCGCTCTGCCAGAAGTTTGGCGGTGATAATGCCGGTCGAGTCGCGGACCCAGTTGATCTTGATATCGGGATAGCTTTGGCTGAACGTCTCCGCGTACCGGGCCAAGTCTTCGGCCTCGACGGCGGTGTACACCGTCAATTCCGTTTCCGATGCCGCAACCGTCGCGGTCAGCGCGCCGACGGCCAAGGCTGCAAGAAATGATGTCGTGTGTTTCATTGTTGTCCTCTGTTGGTGATTTCTTAGGGGTTCGCCATTCTTGTGCGGCGATTGAATTCACATCTGTGCGCTAACATTGTGACAGATAAACACCTCAAGAAAAATCGATTATACCTTCGAACTCATAGGCTGCCCTTATGGATGGGGTCTTTGCAGTTCTGAAACCCGATGTCGAAGCCATGTGAGTACCGGCATTCCGTTCCCGGTCGTGGATGTGATACTCCCACCGGGGGTACAGACCCCAGTGCGGTCCTACCGTGCCCTCCAGCAATGCAAAAAGTTGGCGCGCAGTCGCGATCAGCGCTGTTGTGGTGAAGGTCCAGCATCATGTGAGCCAGGTGGAGCAGTGTTGGAACGTTCTTGGGCAGGCCCGCGATGGATTGCGTTTCCCGGTCTCGTCCTTTTCAAACAGAACCGGCTCTGTTGCACAAATCCTGAGAGGGATTCATCTTGTGAATCCAGCGTGGTAGCTGTGCTGCATGAGCAGACCCA
>NZ_JAOVQN010000043.1:0-15081 GCF_025673445.1 Ruegeria marisflavi | reverse complement strand
AGACCTCAGCTTTACGGCAATCATCAATGCCTGCGCCGCTCTCCTGAACTCAAAGTGAATCTCAACAGACCCTAGTCCGGGCGTCCGATCAGGCGGTCGATCGGGGCGAAATCATCGGTGAGCAATGTACCCATCGTCGCAAGTTGGGTGACCCAACTTGGGTCCAGCGCACCGAACTCTGTTCTGTCCGGGGCGCGGGTGACGAATCGGGAATGCCCGGTCGGGTGTGATCCCGCCGCGATCACAAAGACCGCGCGTTCTCCCGGTGGCGGGGGAGTGGTGCTGGTCCAGACTTCGACTTCGGGAAATACGGTGCCCAATGTGCGCACCAGCGCAGCGAGTGCATGCAGCCGGTCCTGATAGTCGATGACGTTCATCAGATAGGTGCCTTGGGGGGCGAGCCGGTCTCGAACCAGTTCAAAGAACTCTCGGGTAACAAGGTGCGCGGGAACGGCCACATCGGTAAAGGCGTCGCCCAGGATCACGTCATAGCGCCGGTCGGGCCGTGTCAGCAGGGCGCGGCGGGCGTCCTTGTGCAGGATTTCGGCGCTGGCAGGGTCGAACCAGAACTGCTCGGCGGCAATGCGTGTCACCTCTGGGTCGATCTCGGCTACCGTGCGGGGGCCGGTGCCGCGCAGGGCAAAGGCGCGCGGGATGGAATACGAACCGCCGCCGATGAAAAACGAGGTGAAATCAGGGCGAGACGTGCGGATGCGAGCGAGCGCGTCCAGCATGGCGGCATGATCGGTATACATCACCAGAGGCGTATCACGGGCGCTGATCCCGTGCCCCAGGTGATCGATCACCATCAGCCGTTCCGGAGCGTCAGGTGATCCCAGTTCGATGACGCGGATGCAGTAATAGCGGCTCTCGCGGGTGCAGGGATCAGGGGCGGAAAGCGCCGCGGCGGCCAGTCCCGCAACGACCAGAACGGCAATCACAGGGGCCAAGAGCCTGTCGCCGGCAAGGCGGAAGCAGATCAGGCCCGAGATCGCGTAGATCCCCGTTACCGTCAGTAGTGTCAGCGTCGACCCGAGCCAGGAGATAAACAGAAACCCGGCAAGCAGCGTGCCGGCGATCGCACCGAGGGCACCGGCCGCAAACATCGCACCAAGTGCCCGGCCGGCGCCTTCGCGGCGTGTTACGGCCAATGACGCCAGAACCGGGGCCGGGACCCCCGCAAAGGTCGAGGGCAGGAAGAAGACGGCAAGCGTCAGCACGGCGATTCCCCAGACCGGGTGCGGCACGGCCGCCAGCACCGGGCCGGACATGGCGCGCAGCAAAAGGGCGGAGGTCGCCGTTGTGAGCGCTGCGGCAACCATCGTCCACCCGGTCAGGTTCAGCGCGCGCCGGGGCGGATACTCCGCCAGGCGACCGCCGATCCAGTGGCCCAGAGAGAACCCGGCCAGTACAACCGCGATGACCGAGGTCCAGGTGTAAAGCGACATGCCGACGTAAGGCGCAAGCATTCGGCCAGCCACGATCTCGACCACCAGAGAGGCGGCGGAGACGGCCACTTGCAGCAGGATCAACAGGAAAAGCGACGGGGTTCGGTCCATGACGCCATTTGGAAAATCGACAGGCAGAATAGCAAGAAAAATCCGCAGATAACCGATTGCAGTGCCCGTCCCGATACCGTATAGCCCGGTTCACCGGCACCCGTAGCTCAGCTGGATAGAGTGCTGCCCTCCGAAGGCAGAGGTCACAGGTTCGAATCCTGTCGGGTGCGCCATAAAATCACCTAAACTGTTGATTTAAAACAAAATAAAAAAGCGGATGTGCATTCGTTTATACACCTAGGCACGTGAGCAATCACCCCATCGCCCAAGCAACCGCCAGCCAACCGGCCAACGCACCGCCGACGATCTGTGAAAGAAGAATCACCACCCGTATCGGTGCGGACGGTTTGACGATCACAACAACGGCCCGTTGCGGGACTGAGTCGGCTTCGACCGGCTGACGGGTGCCGATGTCGATCACCTCACCCACGACGAACGTCCAACCGACCGGAACCGGGTTCATAAGCAACGACCACGGTCTCGGCATCCGCCAACGGTCCAAGCATGGCCGCAGAGTTGATGTCGATAATCGGGCGTCCGGGCTTGCCAGCAATGCGACGCTTGCCTTCCGGGTCAGCGGCGATGGTCAGACCGCTGTCGGTCTTGGTCAATGTCCAACGCGTGCCGTGCAACAGACCGGCGGCGGTCAGATGCGCGCCTTCGATCCAGAGACGGGGCTTTCCACGGTTGCTGCCGATCTTGCGAGTGAATGAAGCGGTCATTTTGTGTTCCTTTGCTGTGTGAATAGTGTGTAGATACACGTACATACACTTGCAAGGGGTCAGGTGTAGATTTATGTATCTACAAAAGGAGACGCACACTTGCCGAAAAAACCAATCAACATCCGCTTGGACGAAGACCTGTTGGCAGGGATCGAACAGCTACAGAAAAACCTGGATTATCCCGTTGACCGCACGGCGATCATCGAACGGGCGATCCGGGAACTGTTGCAGCGCGAGGGTGTGCTATAACAGGCTCACACACGCGGATCAGGAGGATGTAGCAGTGTGCGGTAAGCAACCAGTCGGTCAAAGGTTCGCCGATTTCCTACACGTCACCGGCGTTCTGATCGGCTGGGGCGCGAAGGACATTGAAGGCCGGAAAGCCGCCTATGCTGAATTGCAGCGCCCCCGTGTGGGTCGAAAGGCGCGGATCACCGGGACCGTTGAGAAAATGTTGCCGCCTGAGGTAATCGAATGAAGCACATGCACTCGCTGCCTGTTCTGCTCTTCGGAATCGTCATAGGGTCCTCCAGCATGGCGATGGAAGCGGCTGTTACGGTTCCAAGGTGCCCCTCTCCCGTCTCTTTTGAGCTGAACGACTATTGGTCAGATGCCAACCAAGCACCTGACATTATTCAGACTCTTTCAGCAAACAAGGCCAGAAAAGCCGAATACACAGCAGCGTGGATAGTCGAGCAAGAAGGAGCTGGTCCTGCGTGGGTGGCAATTGGAACGCTTGGCTCTCTCAAGCCAGCCCAAGGCAAAATCACTTTCAAACAGTTCGAGGAAATTCGATCTACTTTCCTCGCCCAAGTTGAAAATTTGTCGCCAGAAATCCGGGAAGCCGTGCGAAAGCGCTCCGATGCTTTAGCTCACGGGGCATTGGTCCCGTTCGATCAGCCCGAATATATGCTGTTTGGGTCACTTAACGGAGAAGCCGATTTTGCCATTCTCGGTGTTGTTAGCTCTCGTCAGGGCGCGTTTGTGTCCGCTTCAAAACACTTCTTCTGGAACGGTTGCATGGCGGTAGCGCAGTTTTCCGTGCCGCTCGGAGGTCTAACGCTAGAAGGCGTCGAGGCGGCGGTCAGTAATGTTTCATTGTCAAAGGGCAATTGATCAGATGCGTACGCGTTCCGACTGGGGGCGATCCCGGGCCAAGAAATCGGCGGTGAAAGTTAGTCTGCTCTTTTCTTGGGTCGTGTGTGTATCCGTGTTGGGAACGACTTCATTCGCCCAAGAGCTGCGCGAGATCGTACGGGATCAAGAATATATTGACGTTCGGAATGCTCTCGAACGGCAACTATGGTCCAAGCCAGATTTGTCAAAGGCCCTAGTTGCCGCAGCAGGACTTAACCGGCCAGCCGTCGCGCGCCTCTTGCTCGAAGCCGGGGCCGATCCGAATTTCAAAATCTTGGGCGGCAGTGCCATAGTGACTGCCGTGCGAGAGAATAGCGCCGCTACGTTGGATGTAATTCTTGAAAATGGCGGGGACACTAGGTCGTGTTGACAAAAGGGATTCACAGCGCCCGCTGATCGTGATTCAAGCCGGTATCTGCGATGGAGGCCAGCTTGGCAAGAAACCTAATGTCGGACGAGGAGTGGGCGTTTTTTGAACGGTTCATCCTTGCAGTCCGTGCCCCGAACGGACGCAAACCGATCAACCACCGCCTTGTTCTTGATGGCGTTTTCTGGATTGCACGTACTGGTGCCCCATGGCGAGACTTGCCTGACGAGTTTGGGAAGTGGTCGAGTGTCTACCGACAGTTCCGACGCTGGACCCTCACGGGACACTGGGAAAAGATTTTGGAAACCTTGACCGAGAGCAGGATCGTTCCTGATGCCCTTCAAATGGTCGACAGCACCGTGGTTCGTGCCCACCATCAGGCAGCGGGCGCAAAAGGGGGACTCCGCGACAGGGTTTTGGCCGCTCAAAAGGCGGCTTCACGACCAAGATCCACCTCAGGGTAAATGCCGCCGGGCTGCCTATGAGAACTGACATCACACCCGGTCAGACATCGGACTATCTTGGATTTGATCGGGTCATGGACGACAACCTGCCAGAGCCAGTCGTGCTGCTAGCTGACAAAGGTTGCGACGCCGACCGTATTCGCGCCGAACTGCAAAACCGAAGCATTCGACCGGTGATCCCAATGCGAAAGTCCCGAAAGAGGCGCGTTGGTTTGGATTGGCATCTCTACCGGCTGAGAAACCTGGTCGAGAGATGCTTCAACAAACTGAAGAATGCTCGGCGTGTGGCAACCCGCTATGATAAGACAGCCGAAAGCTTCCTTGGCTTCGTGGATATCACTTCAATCCGCCTCTGGATCCGCCATTTGTCAACATGACCTAAGTCCGTCAACTAAAATACGAGTAGCGTAGCCGAAAAATGCACTCGGTCAACATAGACGCATCTACCACATCAGCAACGCCACCAGCCCGACGCCAGCAAGCCCCCACTGATCGACGCGGGTCTGGACGCCCGACTATCGCGCGAACTGGTGGGACTGACGTGCTATAACGGCATCACACACGGCGAGGACCATCGTATGCCCAATGATCGTTCAGCCAACCGTCTAGGCCGGGCATCCGCCGGTAGGCTCGAAAATATGGTTGAAGCACCCGCGCGACGGTCGCGGCTAGTTCATCGGTTTTCGGGACGTAAACCGATACGTTTCCTGACAGTTCCGCAACTGGATCGAATTTTTCTGGATGATTTTGAGTTAGTTACAGGAGGCTCTGTAAGGCATACACCCTATTCTTTTGGTTGAAGATGGTGTTTGCCGAACCAAACACTGGGAGATATCGGTATCATTGTAGGCGTATGAAAATTTGGACTTCACCCGATGATAGAAATAGGCAGGCACCTCAACTGGGTTTTATATTCCGACTTCGGAGTTTCAATCGATGAGGGAACAGTAGATTCTGGGTTTCAAGGGGTTGGACCAAGCATTACTTTTACTGTTGAGCAAACAAGTATTGAAAGGTTTTATGCTTACATCCGGATCGAAAAAGTCACCTCTGGAGATTCCGGCTCTTATTCTGATTTTTGGCAACTTCCGTATAGATATGTTGTTCCAGGAGGCGAACCCGCAACGAACTATGATGTATCTTCTGGCCTAAGTTGGCGAAGCGACAATTCACAAGACTCTGCCACCTTTTTTGTTAATTCAGACATGATATGGGAAGGCACGGAGCGATTTAGGGTAACAGTATATGAAAGTAATCCGGGCATTCACGGAACTGGGAATGCTCTAGTTTTTGCAGACTTTTATATTGATGATGATGATCTTCAATTTGAAATACCGGAAACACCTTCATTTCTTTACTGGGCCTTTGGGGATGAAATCCAAGTTACTGGACCATTAGATTACCGCTACGAAACTTCTCAGGCTTCTGTTGCCTCTTTAACAAATGGAGGTTTTGTTGTTACTTGGGCGCGTTTGGACATGAGCGATTTTCAATGGGAAGTTTTAGGCCAACGCTATGACAACTCTTGGAGCGCTGTTGACTCTCAATTTCAAATTATCCGTTTTTCCAGTGAGGCCGGGCCAAACCAATCTCTAATCGGTTTGTCCGAAGGCGGTTTCGTCGTGGTGTGGCAGTCTTCGTTGCAGGATGGCGATGGCATGGGCGTATTCGGCCAACGCTACGACGCGTCCGGGAACAAAATCGGAGTGGAGTTCCAAGTCAACAACTACACAGATGGCGATCAAACTAACCCTGCAGTAAATGAACTATCCGAAGGCGGTTTCGTCGTGGTGTGGCAGTCTTCGTTGCAGGATGGCGATGGCATGGGCGTATTCGGCCAACGCTACGACGCGTCCGGGAACAAAGCCGGAGCAGAGTTTCAGGTCAATAATTACGCAGTTGATGATCAGGAAGATCCTGCAATAATTGGATTAGTGGGGGGTGGTTTTGTTGCTATATGGGAGTCTAAAGACAACGTCACATACAACTCGGAAATAAAGGCGCGGATATTTGATTCAGAGGGCACTCCTATCGGAGATGAATTTCAAGTCAACAGCCCGACAGATTATGAGGACAAGTATCCTTCAGTTGCATCGTTGTCAGATGGTGGATTTATTGCAACATGGTCGGATATGAGCGACCTATTGAATTGGGATGTATTAGGTCAACGCTATGATGAAGTGGGTAACCCGATAGGAACTGAATTTCGTGTAAATAGTCACATTGAGAGTGATCAATTTAATTCCAATGTAACTGGTTTGTCTGATGGCGGATTCTTAGTAACTTGGATTTCGAATGGTCAGGATGGGGATGGTGGTGGGGTTTTCGGCCAGCGCTTTGACGCGGATGGGAACGCCAGCGGGCTAGAATTCAGAATAAATAAACATACTGCCTTTAACCAAATTCAGCCATCTTTGGCTGAGTTATCTAATCAAGACTTAGTCGTAGTATGGTCGTCTCAAGAAATTGATCAAATTGCCGGACAGCGGTTAGTTTTGTCGCTTACAGGGACATCAGCAGACGATGTACTAAATGGTGGGCCGGATGAAGATGTCATTCTAGGCTTTGAAGCCAGTGACAGGCTGGTTGGCGACGCTGGAAACGACAGCCTCGACGGCGGTCTGGGGGCCGATACGCTCAACGGTGGTGATGGCCACGACATCATCATCGGCGGCCCGTCGGACGATGACCTACGCGACGTAATATACGCCGGTGAAGGTAACGACAGCATAGATGCCGGGGCGGGTAACGACCTCGTCTATGGCCAGGGCGGCAATGACACCATAGCGGGGGGCTTTGGGGTCGATGAATTGCAGGGTCAGGATGGCGATGACGTTATCACTGGATCGGCGTTTTCCGACCTCGTCTTCGGCGGTGCGGGAAACGACTTCGTTAACGGGGGCTTTGGGCACGACCGCATCAACGGTGGCAGCGGGGCAGACAAATTTTTCCATGTGGGCGTCGAAGGCCACGGTTCGGATTGGGTGCAGGATTACAACGCCGCCGAGGGCGACGTTCTGCTGTTCGGAAATTCATCTGCCAACCGTGGACAGTTTCAGGTCAATTTCGCTCATACCGAAAACGCTGAGGGTGAACGCTCGGGCGACGATACGGTGATGGAGGCTTTCGTAATATTCCGACCCACTGGCCAGATCATGTGGGCATTGGTGGATGGTGAGGCGCAGTCGTCGATCAACCTGCAAATCGGGTCGGACGTGGTCGATTTGTTGGCGTGAGCTGCTTTTCGAATACGGCTTCGTTCCCTGTAGCGCGACATCCGACTACCAATCCCGCAACGGGCTGCGCTGTCCGCGTCGGCGGGCGCGCGAGGGCAATTATAGCAAACTATTCTGAAACATTCCAGTTGCTGCAATCTCTGGGTCATTTTGTGCTTTGGATGACAAAATCGTGACCCCTGCGCGGTGGGCGGTCCCCGGCGAATGTTTCGACCCTCCGCCCCCCTGGAGGGTGCCGACCGACCCGTTGTCGGGCCGCATCGTGCCGTCGGTAGGACGTGGCGGTGCATGTGGCCGAGTTGGCTTAACGTGGGACGATTTCCACATCCATACCGCCCGCCCGCGCCCGAAAGCTTCGTTCCAATGGACCAGAAGCCCGCGATGCACTAACAATCAAACCGGACCACCCTATAGGGGCACGCCAGAGGCCTGGGCTAGCCTGAATTCGGAAACATCGCGTTCCTTCAAAAGGCCTGAGAGTGGTAAGATCGAAGTGAAGGCATTCAATCACTTGGGTGACGAAGTCATGAAAGTTTTCGAGGTTTAGGAGAGATGGCACGGCAAAGCAAACCTAGCCGCTATGGTCGGTTTACTTTGAAGGATGCTCGCTTGCTTGAAAGTTGCATAGGCTCGCTTCAAGCGCTCGAAGAGGGCCGACGCGAGCCCACGACTGCCATGCAAGTCCAATTTGTTTCAGTTTGTCTTGGAAAAGCGCCTCCTCGCACAGCGCATGAACTGGCTTACATGAGATGGAGGCACTCCAAACCTCACATTCCAGACGTATTGGCCAAAGCTGAAGCGGCGGAACGGAAACTGGCAAAAGTGAGAGAATCGGCTTCAAAGCAAATACCAGAGTCTTTGTCGCAAAGGGCTTCTACTTCGCCACAAAAATCGCCCGCAAAGTCACAGGAAATTAATTCTGGAAAAGAAAGCTCGCTAGATATGGAAGCCTTGAGGGCCTTTTGTTCAGCGTCAGCGCACGGCAGGCGGAAACGCCCTTTCCGTTACATGACTGCGTTATCAGAATTGGGCTGGCTCGCGAGCTGAGTAGCCAGGCGCACGACCTCTTCCGATTTCCATCTAATAATCAGGTTCTTGGCTTCAAGCAGAGAGATCGCGAGCTTGCTTAGCAGGCTGTGTAAGCCCCCCTTGATCCTAAGGCGTGTTTGCTCATCGAACTGCGGATCCGCGCTCAAGTCTAAGATTTCGTAAACCAGGGCTTGATATTCCTCAGGGAGTTCATCGGTCGGCGAAAGACACGCAAAACGCCTACGGATCATGTTTGATGAAAACATGAGATTTGCGGATGCGCCATTCTGATCAAGCTGGAACAAGGCAAAACGTGCTTTGTCGATACTGTGCAAAACATCATGGAAGTTTGCCAGATAGCTCGACATGCGGATGACCACGCTACTGTCGAATGCTGGGATGTCTTCGAGGCTGAACACTTTTGAAGCTCTCAGTCCAAGCTGAGAGTTGACAAAAAGCAATTCGTTAACGCCGGCCTCCGAGGCAAGCTCTTGCGCTCTCAACAAATGCTCCCTGCTGTCGTTACAGTCAAAAAGGATGTATTTCCAAACGGTTTTTATATCCCGTCCCTCTGCGACCGCACCATGGCAGAAGGCCTTCATGAAAGAATAAGCTTTTTCGAAACTACCCCTTGCGCGGTTCTTTTCGAAGCTTTCCTGATCGACACCGTCGATGGCAAAGATCATCTCGCTTATGCCCGAACGCACCTGGGAAGATTCGAATACACCATGGGCATTTGTACACATCGAAACGTTGGCGTCCGGAAAATGGCTCCGGGCAAGGCTGACCATTTGCCAGACATTTCGGTTGATCAATGGTTCACCATGGCCCTGAAAGTCGATTGTCCGAACAGTAACCCCGTCGCGTTTGAAGTCAGACAGGTACTTCTCGAAAATGCCCATTTCGAGGTTCCATGGTGGGCCATGTCGTTTCTTTCTTTCGGCCAGCGTCATGCAGCCGGGACATTCAAGGGTGCACGCGATTGATGGCTCCACCTGAAAGATCAGGATTTCCTTATTCGCTGCCCAGCCGGGATTGAAGCAAGCCCCGCTGGCAAACACCATGCAATCCTGGCAAACATCCGGAAACGGCATGTTACCCTTGTGCAACTTTCTTCGGATCTCGCCGAAAACTGATCCAAAGACCACCTGCTGGGACGCATCAACTGTGGGATCGAACGAATGCAGCGTTCGGCGGCTTCCCGCATCATCCCAGCAGGCAAGTGAGCCGTCGGCGCGTAGAAATACGCTGTGGTTGGAGTGGCAATCCATGCTTCATGTCTCCGTCAAGGATGAGTGAAACTCTATGGGGTTTTCAGTCTGAAATGATTGGAGGCAGGTGGGAAGGTAGAGATATCGTCCACCATCAGGTTAACAAGTCGAAGGTCTCAGCCCCGATCTTCAGGTTGATCGCGGTTTCCCCTTCTCCATCGACCAGCGCCCACATGATCTGTCCGGTTGGACGGTAGACGACGAAAACCTCTTGAATGTTGTCGTCTCCTGACCGCTCACCTTCGGAATTTTCGGTATGGGCGAAGGTGACCCGGAAGTCTTCAGGGGCGGCAGAAGTATTACCGAAAAGTAGAACATCTCCATCGGTGGCGTCATAGTCTTGAATCCAGTCGGATCCGTGCCCGGCGACGCCAAAATGGAAGAACGTATCGGCGCCAGCCCCACCATTGATCCGATCTGACCCAAAGCCTCCGTTCACGAAATCGTTGCCGTCATTTCCGAACAGGATGTCTGAAAAAGCGGAACCGGCCAAAACATCGTTACCCGAATTTCCAATGATGGTGTCCACGCCAAACCCACCTTCGATTGTGTCGTCACCTCCGCCGCCAACAAGGCTGTCGTTGCCATAGCCGCCGTTGATACTGTCTGAACCGCTGCCCCCGAACACTACGTCCCGTAGATCCGAGTCAGTTTCCCCGGCCTGGATCACATCGGCGCCAGGTCCGCCTTCTATCGTATCGCTGCCGTCCCCTGACAGAAAATCATCGTCACCATTGGTCCCAACGAGGCGGTCATTGGCGCCACCCGCTAGGAACAAACTTGATGGTCCTGCTAACAGAAAATCATTTTTGTTCAACGGGGTACCCGCCTGGGGTGTGTGTTGGATGTCCACAGTCGTTCCATCCAAAAAGATCAATCGGGAAAGATCCGCTGTCGGTTTTTCGATTGCCGCTAGCGCTTCGTCGCCAGAGGTGAAACCCGACTCGCGCAAAATGATGCTGTCTTGGGTGCTGAAATCTTTGATCGTGATATGCCCGCCGCCGCTTAGGATATCGAACACGTCAGCACCCGAACCTCCATTCAGCGTGTCATTACCGAAGCCCGCCCGGAGGGTGTCATCGCCATCGTTTCCTGTGAGTGAGTCGTTGTCCAAGCCACCGTCGAGAATGTCATTTCCCGTTCCCCCCGACACCGTGTCATCGCCTGTGCCCCCCAGCAGGATGTCGTTACCAGCACCACCAAAGACGACGTCATTGCCACCCTGCGCATCGATTAAATCTCGAAGGTTTTGGCCCAAAATGGCCTCCCCTTCGGATGTGGAAAGCTGGAAACGGTTGCCCTGAGGCTGGAAGCCGTCGATGACGTAACCAATATCGGATAGCATTGCGAGGTCGATTTCGCCCGGCATCAGGCGTACACCGCGAGGAATTATCGGGTCCATCAGGACCTGATTGTTGTTGAAGCCTTCGATGACATGACCAAGTACTGGTCCCAAAGGTATAGGCATACCGTTATTGACCGATAGTGCGTTCGGCCCGTCGAAACTGGCCCCAGCCCCAATGTCGAAAAATATGGGGCTGATCCCAAAGCCTAAGATATGCGCGATTTGATGTACGACGTGCGTAAGCATATCGTGCGCTCCCGGCGTGACCGGCGTGGTATGGTCGAGATGCCAAGTCACATTTGGGTTAAGCGCCAGCCACCCCGCCCATGGCTCGAAATCCGTTGCAGGTCCTTGCCCTCGAAAACTTTCTGCAATCCGGCTCTGAAACACGTCTCCGCTGGCATCCAGACCCGTCGGATAAGCAAGCGCAGGACGACTACCCATGTCACGCGATCCGACGAATACCAGGACATCGTCAATGGCCTCTGTCAGAGTGACCGTTGTGTTTTCTCCCGTTGTAGGGTTCACAATCGTGAACTCTGTCCCTGCAGGAATGTTTGCGAATTCATCTTGAACCAGGTCTTCCCAAACACGTGCCGCAGATTCTAGAAGAGCGCGCATTTTGGGATCATCAAAAAAACCCTCCGTGTCAAAGCGGTAGTCGAAATTAATCGCAAACACTATTGCATTTCCTTCGAGAAAAAAGGCCAGGTCCCTTTTTTGTAACATATAGTTTCTGGGCGCTCCAACCGACATTCTCCAAGTGGCCTGCCGTCTGATGTCAAGATTGCCTGAGACTGCCCGCTGGACAAGCGTTTTTCGCCCCGAGCGGCGTCGGCGGTCGCGCAGACGGCTGGAACTGGGTGGATTGGGCCGCGAAGCCGCAATTTCCTTGCCCGGCGGTAGCGTACTTCGGCGCGGTGGACAGACCTGTCCTGCCGCTTTCGTTCAGTTTTGGCCTGCATTGCGGTCACGCGCATGACGGAGGCGCCCGAAGTCGGTGGATGGCGGCGAGGATAGCGCGCACCATCGGGCCGGTGACGGCGACCTCGGCCAGCTGGAAGGTGATGGCGCGGGCGTGGCGGACGACGCGGGCTCCGATCTTGATCAGCTTCAGTTGCAGGCTGGTCAACGACCAGTCGGCCATGGCCTCGGGCAGCTCGATGCAGCGCAAGAAGGTGGCCAGGTTGTAGGCCAGCGCGTGCAAATGCAGCCGCACCTCGTTGTCGCGGAACCGACGGCATGACAGCCGGGTCCAGTGGAAGGCGTATTTGCCCTCCTTGATGTGCTGCTCGGCGGTGCCGCGCTGGTTATAGAACCGCGCCACCCAATCCGGCTCCATCGGCAGGTTGGTGACGATGAAGCCGACTTTGGGGAACAGCTCGCCCGGGTGCCATTCGATCTTGGCGATGACGCGGCGCGGCTTTTCCCAGGACGCCGCCTGATACTCGAAGTCCTCGTGGAAGCGTTTGACCTTGGTCAGCGACGGACGCCCCACGGGGCGCGTAAGCCGATGCGCGATCTTCTCGCGCAGGACGTTGTTGGCGGGCAATCGGATGGCGTAGAAATAGCCCGCTTCTTCCAGCCGCGCATAGAGCGCGGGGATCGCATAGGCAGCATCCGCCCGAAAGAAGCGGCCCCCAAGGTCGCGGCCAGCATAGCGGGCGATCACCGGATCAAGGACGTCCCGCCAGCCATCGGCGCTGTGGACATTGCCGTTGCGCAGGGCACAGCGTTCCAACATGCCAAACTGATTGAAGAGGAAGTTCGGGTGATAGCAGCTGCACTCAAAATGCCCGTTCCAGGCGGCGCCTTCTTGATCACCGTGGGTGGGGCTCACGGAACTGTCCATGTCCAGCACGATGAACTTCAGCCCGTTGCGGTCATGGAACCGGTCAATCCATTGGCCATTCAGATCGGCCAGCGCCGCCCGGTTCTCAGCCACGGCAAGCGTCTCGGTCTCGAACCGCCCCATCTGGGAAGCCGAGGCCGCCTGCGCACCGACAGCCCGGCCACCCACGACCTGACGCATGACCGGATCGAGGGCCAGCCGGTCAGCATCGTTGACATCTTCGTATCCGGCCAGCCGCCCATAGACCGATTGCCGGAACAGCCCGTCGAGCTGGTGTACGGTGTTCTTGCCTCGGCGGGTGTCGCGCAGCGCCGCCGACGCCAGACCGGACAGCCCCAGCGCGTCATCGAGCTCTCGCATCACCAGAAGGCCGCCGTCCGAACTGATCTGCGCCCCCCGGAACTCCAACCGCACGCGAGCGTCGAAATCCACCCGATCACCCTGGTCTGAACCCGCACCCAATGGGTGATCCATGAAATGCGCCCCGATATGCCGTCAACACCATGATTTATATGGGAAATAGAAAGGTCAGGACAGCGAAATCAGCAACCTACTTGGGGAATGCGGGCTAAAGACGATTTTGATACGGATTACGTGCTTGTTGCTTTCCGAACTCTTGTAGATTCCAGTAACCCCGAGGATATCAGGAAAGCCAACGCGCTTCAGGATCAATTCAAGATCGAGGCAGCATCGTCTGCCACCTACACGCATCCCAATTATGATGAAACAAGCTACAAGGCATTGCGTGAACTGTTGTTGGGGGTCTCGAAATACCTACCGGACTCTAGCGGAGCCTTCGGTAACAAGGAAAATACGAAACAAGTTCCGCATCTTCTTGGGGCCGCTTTCGGTTGGGGTGGGCTTCCTTCGGAAGATGCCTTCTACCTTAATGTGAACCCAAAACTACCAGTAGGCAGCTACCATATTGACGTACCCAATGATGTACCGGTCAAGGCTTTCTGGTCCGTCAGCGTCTATAATAACGACGGATATTTTCAGCAGAATGACAAAGGCGTCTACAACATAAACAGCCAATCGGGAACAGCCAACGCCGACGGTTCGATGACGGTCAATCTGGGCGGTTGTGATGATGTCTCTCGCGTGAATTGCATACCGCTGACCGACGGTTGGAATTACGTGGTGCGCATGTATCGGCCAGATGAGTCAATAATAGACGGAACCTGGACGTTCCCCGCCGTGCAAAAGTCAGAATAGAACAAAGCAGAAATGCACATGGCGACCGTATCGGCGACCATAAAAGTAATCGGACACGAGCTTCGCGAGATGCTTCCGCCCGTAGTTTTCTTCGGTGCTGGGTTCAACGCTCTGGTGCAAACACTACAGGTCATGTCAGAAGACAGCGGCACTCAGCCAACAAGTCATCTGACTGCCAGTCTTGGAGCGTTTTTGGTAGCAAAAACCATCCTTATCGCTGACCTTCTGCCATTCCTGAACCGGTTCAGACATCACGCTCGAATCTTTGAAGTGATTTGGAAGGGCGGCATTTATTACATTTCAACGGCGCTGCTGCATGTTCTTGAACGTCTTTTCAGCGCCACCCGTGCGGAAGGCACGTTCGCCTCGGGTCTTGAAAAGACCTTACAAGCATTTGACTGGTCCCATTTCGCGATTGTGCAGATGTGGCTGGCGATCTTGTTGTTTTCCTACACCGCTCTGATGATAATGGTTCGTGACCTTGGTCATGAAAGTCTTTTCGAGGCCATTTTCTCGGAGGACCCGCGCAGAAGAAATTGAGTTTTATTTAAATTGGCCGTGATGTGCCTATCCTGTAGCTACTGTGTTCCAATTGTCGTCCACACTCTGGCGACCGAACAACGGACGAGCGACATAGTTGATAAATCAAGCATATGGCGCCAAAGGCAGTTTTGTCCGCGGAGCGGGCACTGGCTCCTCCACGCCCTTGTCGGCTCACGACGCCAACGTGGACATCTGACCAGATGGCTCGGGTGATTACGTCGAGCTCAATTCGGTAGCGGTAGAGATGGAACCCCAAGTTTCTGCCGGCATCGGCGCCGCGTTCACTTCAATCGTGTTGAGATCAGGGTCCAACAGATAGAGTTGCGGAAAGCCGGCGAGAC
>NZ_JAOVQN010000042.1:0-16449 GCF_025673445.1 Ruegeria marisflavi | reverse complement strand
CCATCACGAAACCCGTGGGATGACTCTGTCCGGGGAAAGCGGAGCCTCGACTATCAGCCGATTTGTGCAACAGAGCCAGACTGGGTGCAGGACTATAATGCCGCCGAGGGCGATGTGCTCCTGTTCGGCAATGCGTCCGCCACCCGCGACCAGTTCCAGGTGAATTTCGCCCACACCGAAAACGCTGCGGGCGAGCGCGCAGGCGACGATGCGGTGCAAGAGGCCTTCGTCGTCTACCGCCCCACGGGTCAGATCCTCTGGGCGCTGGTGGATGGCGAGGGGCAGTCCTCGATCAACCTGCAAATCGGATCGGATGTTTTCGACCTGCTGGGATGAAACCCGGCAGCGGTGCCGAACTCGGGGGGGCGGATGCCGTCCGCCCCTTGGGTTCACAGAGCCACCCACAAGCCCCCCTTGGTGGCGTACAAAACGGCCAATCCACCGCGGGAAGCACGTACAAAACGGTCAATTCACGGCTCTGACCGGTTGTACACAATAGAACCCGCCCGCCGATGCGGTTGATGTTGAGTTCGCAGGCCATAAGCCCTATCTCGGGTCCGGTACGGCGCAAAGGAAATCTCGGTGGCTAACTATCTCTACAAGAACGACCTGCCCGACGGGCTGGACCTGGGCCCGGTTGTGGCCATCGACTGCGAGACCATGGGGTTGAACCCGCATCGCGACCGGCTCTGTGTGGTGCAGATGTCCGGCGGCGACGGCAACGCGCATATCGTGCAGGTCGAGAAGGGTTCGACCGCCGCACCCAATCTCTGCGCCATGCTCGAAGATTCCAACGTATTGAAATTGTTTCATTTTGGGCGCTTCGACATCGCTGCGCTGTTCAACACCTACGGTGCCTTGGCGGCGCCGGTCTATTGTACAAAAATCGCCAGCCGGCTGGTGCGTACCTATACCGACCGGCACGGGCTGAAGAATCTGACGCAGGAATTGCTGGGGGTCGACATCTCGAAACAGCAGCAGATGAGCGATTGGGGCGCCGAGACCCTGACCGAAGCGCAGCTCGATTATGCGGCCTCCGACGTGCTGCACCTGCACCGCCTGCGCGAGGCGCTGGACCTGCGGCTGGCGCGCGAGGGGCGCACCGGACTGGCGCAATCCTGCTTCGACTTTTTGCCAACCCGTGCCAGACTGGACCTCGAAGGCTGGCCCGAAATCGACATCTTTGCCCACTCATGACCGACCCGGAATCCATTCTGTCCATCGCCCGCCAGGTCGTCCTGGACGAAGCGCATGCCCTTGAAAAATTGGCCGAAAGCCTTGGTGACGACTTCACCAAGGCTGTCGACCTGATCCTGCGGACCAAGGGCCGGGTGATCGTGTCGGGCATCGGCAAGTCGGGTCACATCGGGCACAAGATCGCGGCCACGCTCGCCAGTACAGGAACGCCCGCCTATTTTGTACATCCGGCCGAAGCCAGCCACGGCGACCTCGGCATGGTATCAGACGACGACGTTGTCCTCGCGATTTCGAACTCGGGAGAAGCGCCGGAACTGGCCAATTTGCTGGCCTTTACCCGCCGCTTCGGCATCCCGTTGATCGGATTGTCCAGCAAGTCCGAAAGCTCGCTGATGACGCAGGCCGATGTACATTTGCTGATCCCCGCCCTGGGCGAGGCCTGCGGTTTCGGCATGGTCCCCTCGATCTCGACCACGCTCACCCTGGCAATGGGCGACGCGCTGGCCATCGCGCTGATGAAATTCCGCGATTTCCGGCCCGAGAATTTCCGTGTGTTTCACCCCGGTGGCAAACTGGGCGCAAGGCTCAGCCGGGTGTCGGACCTGATGCATTCCGGCGATGCCGTGCCGCTGATCTCGCTGCAAACACCGATGAGCAAAGCGCTGCTGGAAATCAGCCGCAAGGGGTTCGGTGTTGTGGGCGTGACCGATGCCGACGGGCGTCTGAGCGGAATCGTCACCGATGGCGACTTGCGGCGGCACATGTCCGGCCTGCTGGACAAGACCGCCGCCGAGGTCATGACGCGCAATCCCACTACCATCGCCCCGGATGCGCTCGCAGAAGAGGCCGTGGCGATCATGAACGCGCGCAAGATCACCTCGCTGTTCGTGGTGGACCCAGCGACACCGGGACAAACAAAGGGCCTGCTGCACATTCACGACTGCCTGCGGGTAGGTCTGGGATAAGCCATGGCGCAAGACCGCTACTCGCGCATGGTTCAATTGCTGAAGGTGATCCTACCTCTGGCAGCGCTGACCCTGTTGTCGGCGGTGTTCCTGTTATCGCGTGGCGTCGATCTGGGATCGCCCATTCCGTTTGCGGAGGATGAGATCGTCGAACGCACCCGCGACCAGCAGGTGACCGGACCATTCTTTTCCGGCGTCACGCCGCAAGGTGAGCAGATCCAGGTAGAGGCCAAGCTGGCCCGCCCCGGCGGCCCGGACTCACGGGGCGAAGCCATCGATCTTGCGGCGGAAATCCGTTTGCTCAATGGTCGCATGATCAAGCTGCGGTCAGACATGGGCGCATTGGAGCTGGACCGCGATATGGCGACGTTCACTGGCAATGTAGTGATCACAACATCCGACGGCATCCGGGTCACGACCGACGAACTCAACACAGCGTTGAGCGGGGTATCGGGGAATTCGCCCGGCGAGGTCCAGGGAACCGGACCTATCGGGAAATTTACCGCAGGTTCAATGGAAATAGGGGCTGAAAACGATGGCGGCTCCATCCATATTCGTTTCAAGAATGGCGTGAAACTGGTATACGATCCAAAAACGTCAGAAAGATAACCTGTGATCTATTTTCGCGCTTGGACAATTGGCATCCTCTTGACGCTTGGCGCAGTGACGGCCCAGGCGCAAAGCACGAATTTGGCGTTCGGTGCGGTCAAGGCCGATCCGACCATCCCTGTCGAAGTGACCTCGGATACCCTGGATGTGAACCAGGTCGACGGGTCGGCCGAGTTCAAGGGGAATGTGCTGGTATCACAAGGTGAGATGCGCTTGTCCGCGCAACGGGTTCTGGTGATCTACAGCCAGGAACGTTCCGGCATTGACCGGCTGGAAGCGACCGGCGATGTCGTGCTGGTCAGCGGCCCGGATGCGGCCCAAGCACAGCGTGCGGACTACTCGATTGATACCGGCATCATCGTCATGACCGGCGATGTCCTGCTGACCCAGGGCAAGAACGCGCTGACCTCGAACGAAATGACGGTCAACCTGATTTCAGGTACCGCGCAGATGGTCGGGCGGGTCAAGACGATTCTGAACCCGGAAGACAAGTAATGGCGCGCCCTTCCTTGACCGTTACCGACGGGTCCTCGGGCCTGATCATCGAGAAGCTGCGCAAGTCTTATCGCAAGAAGACGGTAATCCGGGATGTGTCGATGAAACTCGGTCGTTCCGAGGTTGTGGCGCTGTTGGGCCCGAACGGGTCAGGAAAGACAACAACCTTCTATTCCATTGCCGGCCTGGTCTTCCCAGAGGCGGGCAAGGTGACCATCGACGGTCAGGTCGCCACCACGCTGCCAATGTACAGGCGGTCGCGTCTGGGAATCGGGTACCTGCCACAGGAAATGTCGATCTTTCGTGGCCTGAGCGTCGAAGACAACATTCTGGCCGTTCTGGACATCACCGAGAAGCATGCCCACAAGCGACGCGAGCGGTTGGAAGAACTGCTGTCTGATTTTTCCATCGAACACTTGCGCCGCGCACCGGCACTGGCGCTGTCGGGCGGTGAGCGGCGACGCGTGGAAATTGCGCGCTGTCTGGCGGCAGACCCGAAGTACCTGCTGTTGGACGAGCCTTTTGCCGGTGTCGATCCGATCAGCGTGGGGGATATCCGGCATCTGGTGTCGGATTTGAAGAACCGGGGGATCGGTGTTCTGATCACCGATCACAACGTGCGCGAGACCCTCGAAATCGTCGACCGTGCCTATATCCTGCACGACGGGCAGGTTCTGATGTCTGGTAGCCCATCGGAAGTGGTCGAAAACGAAAACGTCCGCAGAGTCTATCTGGGCGAGAACTTCCGCATCTCGTGACAAGCCGGCGATCACAACGAAAGATCGGTGGAAATTGTGTCGCGGAGCCGCGCTGGTGATTGACAGTGGGCGCGTCTCTTGCCTCAATAGAGTTATGGCAAAGCTGCGGTTCGAAGCTGTTTCTGGTCAACCCTTCGCAGAAGGGAACAAACGGCCACAATCGAAAGCTCTGCCATTCCCCGTCACCCAAAAATAACAGGCAAGCCGCATTTCGCGGTGTCAAAACGGGTGAAATTTGTGAAGGAGATCACATGCGTTATCAAATCAGCGGAAAACAGATCGACATTGGCGCCGCCTTGCAGACCCATGTCGAGGCGGAACTGGGCGATGTCGTATCGAAGTATGCGCAGCGTCCGACCGACGCACATGTCGTGTTTTCCCGTTCAGCGCATGAATATGTATGCGAAGCAACCGTGCACCTTTCCACTGGCCTGACCGCTCAGGCAAAGGCGCACGCAACGGAAATTTATGCGGCATTCGACGATTGCTGCGAAAAAATGGACAAACAACTGCGCCGCTACAAACGACGCCTGAAGGATCACCACAAGGACCGTGCGGAACCGGTTGAACTCTACGGAGCCTCATCTTATATCCTCGCCGCTGAAGAAGCCGATGCGGAAGGCGAGCCGGACTCGCTGCAACCGATTATCGTTGCCGAGATGGAGACCAAGATTCCATCGCTGTCGGTCGGCGAGGCGGTGATGCAGATGGAACTGGCCGGAGCCCCGGTGTTGGTTTTTCGGAATGAAAGCAAGGACGGACTGAACGTCGTGTACCGCCGCGAAGACGGCAATATCGGCTGGATCGACCCGTAAACGGCAAGAACTTACCAAGCGTGCCCCCGCCTGGGGTGGAGGCACGCGTGAGGAGCAAGACCCTATGGAGCTTTCGAGCATCCTCAAACCGAACGCGGTTCGCGTGATAGGCGCCGCTTCGAGCAAGAAGCGTTTGTTTCAGGAAATCGCGGACTTGGCCGAAAGCGCACTGGCGATGAACAGCCAGGAAACGCTGGAAGCGCTGCTGGAACGCGAAAGCCTTGGCCCGACCGGTGTCGGCCATGGGGTGGCATTGCCGCATGCCCGCATTCCTGGTCTTGAAAACGTCGTCGGTGCGTTTGTCCTGTTGGAAAAACCATTGGACTTCGGGGCGGTTGACCGGCTTCCGGTTGATCTTGCCTTTGCGCTCTTCGCGCCCGAAGAAGCCGGCGTGGAACATTTGAAGGCGTTGGCCCTGGTGTCGCGCACCCTGCGCGAACAAGCAGTCTGCACCAAGCTGCGCGCAAATCCGGATCCGACCAAGATTTATGCGATCCTGACCGAATCACACCCGCTGCAAGCAGCCTGACAGACCACCGAGGCTGAATGAGATAGGGCCCCGGTGGGGCCCTTTTGCATTATTACGTTGCGTCGTTGTTAGGACCCCATTTCGAGAGTCCACCAGATCTTTCCATTGTTTTCCTGGAACCACGCAAACCCCATGTTGATGGCCTTTGGGTCCAGGATAACAGAGCGTGGTCCGGGCTCTTCCATCCAAGCTGCGAGGGTTTCGACCTCGGATTCATAAGTTTCCGATATCGCTTCGCCCAAGAAAACGCCCACATATCCGGCGCGCGCGGCACGGTCGATCGGCGACGACCCGTCAGAGCCAAAGTGCCAGGGGCGGTTCTGCACCGACATGTCACGTGCATGAGTCGCGGCCGCAGCGTTAAGTTGAGGGTTCAATTGCACAGGACTCAAGCCGGACGCCTGCCGGAGCGCGTTCACCGAGTCGAGCATGCGAAACTGCAAAGTCGCCGGGTTTCCACGGATTTTATACGCCTTCGGCAGTGGCCTGCCATCCGAGCCCAACTGGGCCGGCCCAGTGTCGGTACAGGCCGCCAGCCCAAGAAAGCAGATTACCAGTAGAGAAATCAGTCGCGCCATGGTCTCACCGAAACATTCATCGGGGTTTCAGATAGCGCGTGACCCGCCCCGATGCAAATCTTGCCTGCCCGGGACCGGCCGGCATCGTCAGATTGATTGCGACTGCGTCCCCCCGGCCATATTATCGGCGTGTCATTTTTGTTTCCATGAATAAAGGTCAGATCAAATGGTAAAGAAACCATCCGTTCAAGCGACCCGACGCACCTTTCTGATCGGTGCCGCCTCGACCCTCGGCGCGCCAGCGTTGGCCCAATTCATACCGAACGACCCGACCCGGCCCGCACCTGCCCCTGAGGCACCGGTGCGCCGAAATATCTCGAGTTTTCGGGCACTTTCATGGCAGCCCTACTTCTCAAACACCCGCAATGGGGCGATTCTGGTCGATACGGTATCGCGCGCGCTGCACTACTGGTCCGAGGATCAGAGCATCTATAAGCTGTACCCGTCCTCTGTACCGCTGACCGACGAATTAACGCGCCGCGGACGTACAAGCGTGATTCGAAAAGTCGTCGGCCCCAGTTGGTCGCCGACACCGTCGATGAAAAAGCGCAACCCGGAATGGCCCGATTACATTCCCCCTGGGCCAGATAATCCCCTGGGTACCCACGCGTTGTACCTGAGCTGGCAATATTACCGAATCCACGGAACCCACGACACTCGCAAGATCGGGCGCAGATCATCGAACGGATGCATTGGGTTGTACAACGAACATATTTCCGAACTGTTCGAATTCGCTAAAGTAGGCACGCAGGTGTTGCTAATTTGACGACATCGCGGCTCACAAAAGGATGTTCACTACAACAACCGTTTGCAATCCAAGCTGATAGCTGGTTAGAAAAACTCACGAGGTAAGTCTTGGGTGCGCGGTTCACGTATTGGAGAATCGCGCAAATACTGGAGGTTAACATGAAGAAACTCGTTCTCGCCGCTGCTCTGTCCGCCGCAGCTTCGACCGCATTCGCAGGCAACCTGTCGGAGCCGGTCGTTGAAGCACCGGTCATCGTCGAAGAGACCCAGAGCTCGTCGAGCGGCATCCTGCTGCCGCTGATCCTGCTGGTTCTGGTCGGCGTTGCAGTCGCAGCGAACAACTAATAGATTGGCCCCTGGCCAGTCACGAGAAAGGCGGTGGGATCCCCACCGCCTTTTTCTTTTTCCCAATCCCGACCTATTGGTTCAGTCCAGCCAGCCGCGCAGGTTGTTTTCGACCACCGCGGCCAACGCCGCGATATGGGCCTTCTGATCGTTCAGGCAGGGAATATAGGTGAACGTCTCGCCGCCCGCGTGTTCAAAGCTTTCGCGAATCTCTTCGTTGATCTCTTCCAGCGTTTCGATGCAATCGGAGGAGAATGCTGGGGCGATGACCGCAATGTTCTTCTTCCCCTGCCGCGCCAGTTCGGCGACGTAGTCAACGGTGTAAGGTTTTAGCCATTCCTCGGGACCGAATTTCGACTGAAAGGTCGAGATCAGCTTTGATTCGTCCCATCCCAGGCGCTCGCGCAACAAGCGCGAGGTCTTGGCGCATTGGCAATGATACGGATCGCCCTGCATCAGATAGCGCTCGGGCATGCCGTGATACGAGCAGACCAGCATATCGGGCTGGCGGTCCATCGCCGCATAGGCCTGTTCGACCGATTGCGCCAGCGCGTCGATATAGGCGGGCTGGTCGAAATAGGCGGGCACCGTCCGGGCGGCGGGTTGCCAGGCTTCCTCCATCAATGCGCGAAAGAACTGGTCATTCGCCGTTGCCGTCGTGGCGCCAGCATATTGCGGATAGAGCGGGAAGAACAAGATCCGGTCGCACCCTTCGGTCACCATCTGGCGCACCTTGGACTTGGTCGAGGGGTTTCCGTAGCGCATGCAGAAATCGACCATCACCGTATCGCCGTAGCGCGCGGTCAGCGCCGCGCGCAGCTTTTCCGTCTGTTCCCTGGTGATGGTCATCAGCGGGCTTTCGCCCTTGTCGTGGTTCCAGATCGACTTGTATGCCGCCCCCGAACTGAACGGCCGCTTGGTCAGGATGATCGCCTGAAGGATCGGCTGCCATTTCCAGGCGGGATAGTCGATCACCCGCTTATCCGACAGGAACTCGTTCAGATACCGCCGCATGGGCCAGTACGTGTAATCGTCAGGCGTGCCGAGATTGGCGATCAGGACACCGACGCGCCCCATCTTGACCTTTGGGTGGTCGGCCGGGGCATGGGCGGGACGGGTAGCATCGAACATATCTGGCTTCCTGAATTTTGTCGGTTTCGACCTGAGATAACCGGATATCCCGCGCCGTCAATCCGGCAGGCTGGTCTCGTCAGCGCCCAAGGCCGCCGCAAGGCGCATCTGGGCGGAGCCGGGGCGCAGGGGTTTCGGTTGGCTTTCGTCGGGCGCCCAGCCGGTCAGGCAGATCATCTCGAAGGTGGCGGGCAGACGGCCGACGGGAGTCGCATGATGGTCTGCGTAGATAGTCGCGGCCCGTTCAAAGACCGCCCGCCGCGTCGGGTGGCGCAGACGGCCAGAGAGTGCGTTGGTTTCCCCCATGCCGCGCAGGTCATGCATCAGGTGCCAGAGATCGCGATACTCTGCCGTCAGGCTAAGGCTGTCGGCAACGGGCAGCGCGAGGCCTGCGCGCTGTAACAGCGCGCCCAGATCGCGGATCTCGGCCATCGGCGCGACCCGCGGGCTGAGACCTCCGGAAACCTCGACCTCAGCCTGAGCGAACACGGCACGCAGCTCGGACAGTGTCTGACCGCCCAGGCAGACCGCAAGCAACAGCCCGTCGGGGCGCAACGCCCTGCGGCACTGGATCAGCTGGCCGACAGGATCATTGGCCCAGTGCAGCGCCATGGCGTGCACCACAAGATCGCAACTTGCCTCGGTCAGAGCGAGCACCTCGGCATCCTCGACGATCCGGGCAGAGCCAAAAGCACCTGTCCAGATTTGCGGAATGGGTGTCACGATCGCAACATCCGTAAAGGTTCTGTTAACCATCGACAGGCGATCCTGCACCTCGTCCAGCGCGGCACGATGGAGGAAAAGGGCGTCTTCGCGAACCCGGCGCCGACGTGCGGCAAGAGCGGAGCGATCGACCAAGTCGGGGGCGATCTGATGGCTTGGTGGTTTCATGAGGCGCACCTAACCCATGTGGCAGAAAATTCAAACCGTGATCGAGGCAATCTACCCACCGCGATGCTTGGGGTGCGGCGATCTGGTAACGTCGGATTTCGGCCTATGCGGCACCTGCTGGCGCGATACGCCTTTTATCGACGGCACCGTCTGCGAAAGCTGCGGCGTGCCGCTGATCGGGGCCACAGACGGGCACCGGATCGAATGCGACGACTGCATGGCGCATCCGCGCCCGTGGACAGACGGGCGATCTGCCTTGCTGTATTCGGGTCGGGCCCGCCGGATCATCCTGGCGCTGAAGCACGGTGACCGACCAGAACTGGCGCGGCCTGCGGGCCTTTGGATGGCGCGGGCGGCCAAACCTGTCCTGCGTGACAGTATGCTGATTGCACCGGTGCCGCTGCATTGGACCCGGCTGGCGCGGCGGCGCTACAACCAGTCGGCGCTGCTGGCCCAAAGCGTCGGGCGCGCGACTGGCCTGCCCGTCTGCCCGGACCTGCTGGTCCGTTTGGTGGCAACCCCAATGCTGGAGGGTATGACAGCGGCGCAGCGCGACGAACTTCTGATCGGCGCCATCGGCGCCCATCCGCGCCGCAGGCACCGGATGACAGGCCAAAACGTTTTGCTGGTCGATGACGTGATGACCTCGGGCGCAACCTTTGCGGCTTGCGCGCAGGCCTGTCTGGACGCAGGCGCCAATCAAGTTTTCGTATTGGCTCTGGCGCGCGTATCGCGCGACACCTAGTTCACTGAGATTCCGGATCCAGGACACGCATAACCGGTCTCCACTTTTCCCGGAAATGCACTAGATTGGCGCAAACTCGAAGGATCACGTCATGAAACCCGTAGAAATCTACACCTCGCCGCTCTGCGGATATTGCCACGCAGCCAAACGGCTGTTGAACAAGAAGGGCGTTGAATTCACCGAAATCAATGTCCTGACCAATCCGGGGCGCAAACCAGAGATGATCAAGCGCGCGGGCGGCCGTCGCACGGTGCCGCAGATCTTTATTGGCGGGGTCCATGTCGGCGGTTGCGACGATTTGTTCGACCTCGAAGAGGACGGCAAGCTCGATCCAATACTGGCGAACGGATGAAAACCGCGCTGTTACAGATCAGCTCGTCCGACGATCCGGCCGAGAACCTCAACATGGTGCGGGCGATGGTGGCCGATGCAGCAGCCCAAGGCGCGCACTGGGTGCTGACGCCCGAGGTCACGAACTGTCTGTCGACCAGCACCACACGGCAGCGCGAGCTCTTGCAGCACGAAGAGGACGACATCACGCTGGCGGGCCTGCGGGCGCAGGCGGCGGAATTGGGGATATGGCTGCTGATCGGATCACTGGGGATCAAGACCCATGACCCCGACGGGCGATTCGCCAACCGGTCTTTCATGATCGGGCCGCAGGGACAGATTGTGGCCCGCTACGACAAGATCCACATGTTCGATGTGCAAGTGACCGAGACCGAAACCTTTCGCGAATCGGCCAACTACCGCCCGGGCCAACGGGCGGTTCTGGCCGAAACCGATTTCGGCAAGGTTGGCATGACAATCTGCTACGACCTGCGGTTTCCGCATCTGCATGCCGCGCTAGCACAGGCGGGCGCCACCATTCTGACGGTCCCGGCCGCGTTTTCGCCGGTTACCGGCGCCGCCCATTGGGAACCTTTGTTACAGGCGCGGGCGATCGAAACCGGCTGCTGGGTCCTGGCACCAGCGCAGACCGGCGACCACAAGCTGAGCCGTGGAAAACCACGCCGCACACACGGTCACAGCTTGGTAGTTGCACCGTGGGGCGAGGTGCTGATCGACGCAGGCACCAATCCTGGCATTCACATTTTTGATCTGGATGATAAGTCTGTTACAGAAGCACGGCGCAGAGTCCCAAGTTTGACTCATGTGCGCGCGTTCGATGGACCCTGACCCAGAAGTCTGATGACCGATGACACTCATGCCCTGGCGGTATCGCTGTTCAGCGAGATCCTTACCGCCGATCAGTTATTGCGCAACCGGCTGAGCCGGGTGCTGCCCAAAGGCATGGAAATTTCGCATTTCTCAGTGCTGAATCATCTGGTGTTTGTTGGTGGAGAACGAACACCTGCCCAACTGGCCAGCACCTTTCATGTGACGCGCGGCGCGATGACCAATACGCTGGCAAAGCTGGAATGGGCCGGATACATCCACATCCGTCCCGATTGGGACGATGCACGCCGCAAGATGGTGGCGATCAGCCCCGCAGGGCGACAGGCACGGGATCAGGCAATCTCTTCAATCGGACCGCTCATTCGACGGGTGGTTGGTGAACTGGGTGTTGAGCGCGTCAGGCTGGCACTGCCAGTGCTGCGCGATTTGCGCATCCGGCTTGAGGAAGAGTAAGCCGCTCCGGGGACCGGGTTACTCTCGCCTTATGCTCGCCGTCACATAGTTGACGCTGAGATCCCTGTCTGAAATCGACCACTGCCAGGTCACAGGGTTGAACACAAAACCCTTGCGGTCCACCGGATCCAGCCCGGACTGACGTAGCAGGTCGAACAACTCGTCCGGGGTGATGAACTTCGACCATTCATGGGTGCCGCGCGGCAGCCAGCGCATGATCACTTCGGCCCCAAAGATTGCCATGGCATAGGACTTGGGGTTGCGGTTGATAGTCGAGCAAATCTCAAGACCGCCGGGTTTCAGAAGGTCCCGGGTGGCGGCCAGGTAGGACTGCGGATCGGCCACGTGCTCGACCACCTCCATGTTCAGCACCACGTCGAACTGCTCGCCTGCGGCTGCCATGGCTTCGGCCGTGGTATGTCGATAGTCGATCTCCAGACCGGATTGGTCTGCATGGATCCGGGCCACTGGCAGATTGCGCTCGGCTGCATCGGCGCCCACCACCTCGGCCCCAAGACGCGCCATCGGCTCGCTGAGCAGGCCGCCGCCGCATCCGATATCCAGCAGCCGCAAACCGGCAAAGGGTTTTTCCAGCGTCAGATCACGGTCGAATTCACCGGCGATCTGTTGCGTGATATAGTCGAGCCGACAAGGGTTCAACATATGGAGCGGCTTGAATTTCCCATGCGGGTCCCACCACTCGGCGGCCATCGCTTCGAATTTTGCGATCTCGGCCGGGTCGACCGTGTTCGGATGCGCTTGCATTCCTGTCTCCGTATGCTCTTTTACCCTTTGCGGACTATATAGGGCTGTAATGGACAAGTACCCGGACCAAAAGCGCGCAGTGCAATATCTGTACCCGCCGATCGACGCCTTTGATCAGCGCATGCTGGGTGTTGGCCAGGGACACCAGATATACGTGGAACAATGCGGCAATCCGAACGGCATCCCGGTCGTCGTGCTGCATGGCGGGCCCGGCGGCGGATGCAGCCCGGCGATGCGACGGTATTTCGACCCCTCGGTCTACCGGGTGATTCTATTTGACCAGCGTGGTTGTGGCCGGTCGCGCCCGCATGCCTCGGTCGAGAACAATACCACCTGGCATCTGGTGGCCGATATCGAACGCATCCGGCATGCACTGGATATCGACAACTGGATCGTTTTTGGCGGCAGTTGGGGCGCCACACTGGCGCTGATCTATGCCCAGACCCATCCTGAAAGCGTAACCCGGCTGGTGCTGCGCGGCGTTTTCCTGATGACGCAATCGGAACTGGATTGGTTCTATGGCGGCGGCGCAGGCAAGTTCTGGCCCGAACCCTGGGAGCGCTTTGTATCGCTTATTCCCGAGGCCGAACGCGGCAACCTGATCGCCGCCTATCACAAGCGACTGTTCTCGGGCGATATCACCCAGGAAATCCGCTATGGCCGCGCTTGGTCCGCCTGGGAAAACGCACTTGCCTCCATTCATTCCAACGGCGCATCCGGCGAAAGCCCGGGCGATTACGCACGCGCCTTTGCCCGGCTTGAGAATCACTATTTCATCAATGACGGGTTTCTGGAATTCGACGGCCAGATCATAGCTAATATGGACCGGATTTCACACATCCCCGGCCATATCGTGCAGGGTCGATACGACATGATTTGCCCCCCGACGTCCGCCTGGCGGATCAGCGAGGTGTGGCCCAGTGCAGAGCTGAGGATGGTGCGGAATGCCGGCCATGCGCTGTCAGAGCCGGGCATCAGTGCCGAACTGGTGCGCATCATGGATCGCATCGCCGAGGGGCGGACATGACCCGCATCGACCGCCGTGCCCTGTTTGCGTCAGGTGCTGCCGCGGCGCTGTTGGCGGCGGCTGGAATGTCACTGTCGGACCGGCCAAAACCAGGCGGGCATCTGCGTCTGGCCGTGCCGCGCGATGACAGTCTGGAACAGATCGCCCGGGGCGCAGTGTTCGACACCCTGACCGAGATCGCACCGGACGGAACGTTGCGGGGTGAACTGGCAACAGGCTGGCAATCCGAGGCGGATGGACGGGTCTGGAAGTTCGATCTGAGGACAGATGTCCGGTTTCACGATGGAGCGGCGCTGACCGCCGCCGACGTCGTGTCTTCGCTGGCGGAAATCGGGCTGGCAGAGGTCGAGGCCCCGTCGAGTGTCAGGCTGGAATTGGCTTTGCCCGACCCTGGTCTGCCCTTCCGTTTGGCCGACAGCTGTTTTGCCATTGTCCGCGCGGGCGCGCATGTCAGCCCGCTGGAGCAAGCCATAGGCACCGGATGTTACCGGGTCGAACGCGCCCAGGACAATCGCCATTTCCTGGCCCGCCGTGTCGCGGAACATTACAAGACGGGTCAGGCCGGTTGGGTCGATACAGTCGAAGTGATCGTGATCCCGGATGCCGCTGTGCGGGCCGAGGCGCTGCGCGACGGTTTTGTCGATGTGGCGGCGCTCCCACAGCCCGAAGGATTGCGGGAGCGACCCCGCTTTCGCTACCACCCGTCCGAAGACGCAATGACCCTTGCGATAGCACCCAGCGTTGGCTTGCCACGTCAAATCAGCCAGCGCACACCATTGGACGACGGACGTATCGCGGAACGCTGGTGGATCGCCTGACTGGCCGATGGCGGAGTTGGCTCAGGCACATGGCGGCGATCGAACCCATACACCACAAAGGAAAACCCCCGCCTTTCGGCGGGGGTTCCTTTTTGTCCAAACGACGTCCGGATCAGAGGCCGGTCGACACGTCGATGGTGTTGCCCTCTTCGAGGGTCACGTAGGCTTTCTTGACGTCCTTACGCTTGCCCAGCTGGCCGCGGAAACGCTTGACTTTGCCTTTGGTGACGGTGGTGTTGACCGCTTTCACCTTGACACCGAACAGCGCTTCGACCGCTTCTTTGATCTGCGGCTTGTTGCTGTCGATCGCCACTTCGAACACCACGGCGCCGTTTTCCGAGGCCATGGTCGATTTCTCGGTGATGATCGGCTTGCGGATCACGTCGTAATGTTGTGCTTTCGCGCTCATTTCAGACGAGCCTCCAGTGCTTCGACAGCCGCCTTGGTGAGCACCAGGGTGTCACGCTTGAGGATGTCATAGACGTTTGCGCCCATCGACGGCAGGATATCCAGACCTTCGATGTTGCGCGCGGCGCGGGCGAACCCTTCGTTGACCGCGGCACCGTCGATGATCAGGGCGCGCTTCCAACCAAGGTTCTTGACCTGCTTGGCGAGTGCCGAGGTCTTGCCTTCGGACTCAGCGGACTCGATCACGACCAGTTCACCTGCCTTGGCCTTGGCCGACAGCGCGTGGCGCAGGCCGAGGGCACGGAACTTCTTGGTCAGCTCGTGGCCGTGAGACCGCGGGGTCGGACCCTTGTAGACACCACCGTGACGGAAGGTCGGCGATTTGCGCGAACCATGACGCGCGCCACCGGTGCCCTTCTGGCGGTAGATCTTCTTGGTCGAGTAGCTGACTTCCGACTTGGTCAGAACCTTGTGAGTGCCGGCCTGCGCGTTGTTGCGCTGCCAACGGACCACGCGGTGCAGGATGTCCGCACGCGGTTCCAGCCCGAACAGGGCCTCGTCAAGGTCGATGTCACCGGCTTTGGAGCCGTCGAGTTTGATCACATCGAGTTTCATGCTTCACCCCCTTCGGCGGGCGCTTCGGCAACAGGTGCTTCGGTTGCGGCCGATTTCACAGCAGCCGGGAAGGGCAAGCCTTCCGGTGCTTTTTTCTTGACGGCATCCTTGACGGTGACCCAGCCGGACTTCGGACCGGGCACGGCGCCCTTGATGAAGACCAGACCACGCTCGGCGTCGGTTTTCACGACTTCGAGGTTCTGGGTGGTGACACGGGCAGCACCCATGTGACCGGCCATCTTCTTGCCCTTGAACACGCGGCCCGGGTCCTGACACTGACCGGTGGAGCCGTGCGAACGGTGGCTGATCGACACGCCGTGCGAGGCGCGCAGACCACCGAAGTTGTGGCGCTTCATGGCACCGGCGAAACCCTTACCGATCGAGGTTCCCGACACGTCGACCTTCTGGCCGGTCAGGAAGTGCTCGGCCGAGATCTCGGCGCCAACTTCGATCAGCGCGTCTTCGGACACGCGAAACTCGGCCAGCTTGCGCTTGGGCTCGACCTTCTGTGCGGCGAAATGGCCGCGCATGGCCTTGGACACGCGCTTGATCTTGGGGGTGCCTGCACCCAGCTGAACGGCGGTATAGCCGTCCTTCTCGGTGGTGCGCTGGGCGACGACCTGCAGGTTGTCCAGTTGAAGAACGGTCACAGGGATCTGCTTGCCGTCTTCCATGAACAGCCGGGTCATGCCGACTTTCTTTGCGATAATACCGGAACGCATTCTCTACCCTCCGATCTTACGACTGCAGCTTGATCTCGACGTCCACGCCGGCGGCGAGGTCGAGCTTCATCAGCGCGTCCACCGTCTGCGGGGTCGGATCAACGATATCCAGGAGCCGCTTGTGAGTGCGGATCTCGAACTGGTCACGGCTTTTCTTGTCGACGTGAGGGCCACGGAGAACCGTGAACTTCTCGATCTTGTTCGGCAGCGGGATCGGGCCGCGCACCTGCGCGCCGGTCCGCTTGGCAGTGTTGACGATCTCTTGCGTGCTGGCGTCCAGAACGCGATAGTCAAATGCCTTCAGCCGGATACGGATATTTTGGCTTTGCATTGTCATGCCTTTTTGTCAGGCGTTGGGGTTGAGAGGAGGACAAGCGCTCACCGCCAACCCTCGTCGAACCCAAACGGCGGGAATCATCCCGCCGTCACATTCTCATGGAGAACTCGCGCGCTATACTAGGGGACGGGGAGCGTGGCAAGGGGGAAATGCCTCATTTCCCAACACGAAAGCTCAGCGGTGTGTTCCAGCCATGCCATTGAAAAGGCCGCCCTGATTGGGCGGCCTCTCCTTAGATCAACAGTGCGGGCGCTCGGTGCTCCTGCGGAGCAACGGCCGCCCACCGCTTTCCAAAATTATTCGATAATTTTGGAAACCAC
>NZ_JAOVQN010000041.1:0-18617 GCF_025673445.1 Ruegeria marisflavi | reverse complement strand
GGGCAGCGTGTTCACATGGGTCAAATCTCGGTGGAAAATTATGGGGCTACCGGGTCACTTCTCAGCAAAAATCAACATCATGGGCTCTCCGAGGCTTTCATCCGCGCGGAATGGGCGCAGATCGTTCAGGCGAAAGGTCTAATCGATCAGCGTTCATACCTGAAAGCATCCAGAGCCGGACGCGGCACTCCTCTCGATCGCCGCAAGAGGGCCGCGCTCTGGGTAATCTTCACCGATTACCGGACTAGAATGATAAGTGAGGGGCTCGCTGAACCGGATGATGCCTACCGTGAAGCGATCGAGATCCTTGCTGCAGAGGCGCCTAACCTGCCCTATACGGCGGTGATCGTCGACGAGGCGCAGGATATGGGGGAACAAGCCTTTAGATTAATCAGGGCTATCGTACCGGAGACGCCGTCTGGGGACAGCAATTCGCTCTTCATAGTCGGGGATGCGCACCAGCGGATTTACGGGCGTAGAGCCAGCATGTCTTCCTGCGGCATCAATGTCCGCGGACGGTCTCGGCGACTTCGCCTGAATTATCGAACGACCCAAGAGATTCGAGCGTGGGCCGTATCCGTTCTTGAGGGTGTAAGCGTGGATGATCTCGATGAGGGAAGTGACACGCTACGCGGATATGTGAGCCTCCTGCATGGAGTATCACCGAACCTGGTTGGATGCGCCTCCGAACAGGAGGAGCTCAAGGGTCTTGCGTCTTGGGTGAAAGCTCTCCCCTCCGATGACATGCATTTTTCAGACGTTGGTGTCCTCTGTGCACGTCGAGCGGACGTGGATCGGGTGAGTGAAACCTTGCGCGCGGGTGGCATCGAGACAGTGATCCTCCAAGCTGGTGCGGATGATCGATCAATCCCGGGGGTACGTATCACGACCATGCACCGCGCAAAGGGACTTGAGTTCTTCGCAGTTGCAATCCCCTTCTTGTCTGAAGCGGCATTCCCGCCGCCAGGTGCATTGAAATCAGCTGTCGACGCCGCGGACCGAGAGGACATTGTCACTCAGTATCGCTCTCTTTTGCACGTCGCAGCGACGCGAGCAAAGCGTGCTTTGCGTGTTTCTTGGTCTGGACAGCCGACAAGCCTTATAAAGTGATGAGAAATGGTTCAGTTCACCCGCAAATTGTCGATCACCTAAACTTCGCATCCCATAGGCAAGTTTGTACCATCGCGGTAAAACCGTTCCGCACGCGGCAGATTAATTGCGTGCAGGTCGGCTATAATATTGACCCTCATCTTGGGGTGATCAGCATCTTGGTTCAACTTTTTGCGGCAAATGTCAGCGCATGCACAGGTGAGAGATTTCGTGCCAAAACCGCGGACAGTCCATCGCCCAAACCATTGATTGCGGCTTGACGCTTTGTCATCAATAATCTCGCTTATCTTAAAGACGAGCGCTTGACCTCGGAACAGCGATGTCATACCTCGTAGAACTCTGAGCGGGCGTTGTGTAATGGTAAGACCCTTGCCTTCCAAGCAACGTTTTTAAGTTTCCCTGACATTCCTGAGGTTGCCAAGTCTTTCACTTTATGTGAAAAATTCAAGCATGGTCATTCCCTCTGTGTCCTAGTGTTTCCATTCAAATCCGACAAAAAACTGACAAAATGCCAAAGCTCACAGAGACCTTCGCCCGCAAGGTTCCGCAGACAAAATCGGGCACCGACAAGCACTGGGATAGCGAGGTCCGAGGGCTTGTGCTCTTCGTCGGCAAGAAGGCCAAGACTTGGTACTACCAGAAGGACGTCGGTGGTCAGACACGGAGGGTCTTAATCGGTCGATATCCGGTGATCACAGCGGAGGTGGCCCGGCAGACGGCTCTCGGGTTTGCGCTTGAATGGGGCAGGGGCGCAGGTAAGAAAATCCAAATCGGCGCTCCATCCCTGCAAGTTGCGATGGAAGCCTATCTGGCGCGACCCAAGCTTCGGTCCGATACGCATAAGCTGACTATGCGGCAGCAGTTCGAGCTTCATCTCAAGGATTGGTTGCGCCTGCCTCTCGATGAAATCACCAAATCGATGGTGGTGGAACGGCATAGGTCACTTGCGGCGACTCCATCGACGGCCAACCATCTTTTGAAGTATTTTCGGACAGTCTGGAACCATGCTCGTCGTGTTCATGATCTGGCGGAATCTCCAACCATGGCGATCGAGTGGTATGATGAGCAGCCGAAAGGCGCGGTCATCGAAGACCTAAAGGAATGGCGTCGCGAAGTGGGCAACCTCCACAACCCGATCCACAAGGTCTTCTACGAGCTGATCCTGTTTACAGGCTTTCGCAAGACCGAAGCTCTGACGCTGGAATGGAAGAATGTTCGTGAGGATCACATCCATCTCCCCATGACCAAGAACGGGCGCAGTTTCGATTTCCCGATCTCGCAGCTGCACCACGAAATCTTGGCGCCGGTCCGTGGATTAAGCCGGCAATGGGTGTTTCCATCGCCGAAGTCCTTCACGGGCTACATTACCGGCCCTGAGAAGATTACTTGGTCTCCGCACGCGCATCGGCGGACTTTCGCGACCATCGCAATGGAGGCGGGAATTCTGGAAGAGGTTGTCGGCCGCTTGCTGAACCACACGCCTTTGTCCATTACTGGACAGCGGTATGTGAAACCAAGTCTGGATGCCTTGCGCCCCTCGATGGAGACGATCTGCAGGGAAATCCAAGACCGCATAGGATCTGTTGAGAAAATATGAACGCTGACATTGCGCGCTCGAAGGATAGATAAGATGCGGAATTCAATGGATGAGTATCAGGAAGCCTATCTAAAAAGGTTTTGTGAGGTGTGTCCTATACTTGAGAAGCACTTTGCTTCGATAGATGAACAGCGCATTTCACATCTCGTCCATTTTTTTCTGGCCGTAAAAGAGGCTGCTCTGTACGAGAGCTGGAATTTTGATCAACAGCAAGACCACCTGACGCGCCTGCGTGCCCAGCTCCGGCAGGCGGCAGAAAGTCTTTCTAAGATCCACCATGGTGTTTTGCGTGAAGTCGAGTTGAACCTGACTTTGCCGCTTGAGGTCTTGAACGGAACCTATGACCGCAAAACCTGCGCAGAGGAGGTGTTTGAACGAGCTCCCAGTTTCGCCGAGGTTGATGTCGCCAAGCAGGTGTTTCGGGGCTTGATCTCCTTTGCGGAGAACATCGACAAGGCGATAAAGTACACTCAGGACGAGTTGCCCGTAGGTATCGCGACCGGCAATCGGAACATCGATGCCTGGAAGGTTGTGGAGGCCGCCGTGGAAGTGAGCCGCAGATACCCCGACAAAATGAACGTGCCCAAAAAGATGAACGGTTCAGGGCCACTGCGCCGTTTGCTCGTTGATCTTTTCGATCTCTACAACATCAACGCAAACGTGGACGCCGCATTCAACGGTTGGGCCAAGCATATAGATAGAAATCGTGAGTCTTTGGATTTGCTACCCATAGATTAACGTCAAGAAAACCCTTCATTTTGATGACAGGAAATCAAAGTGGAGAAACAAATTGGAGCAAGTTTACCTCACCTCCAAAGAGGCAGCGAACTACACCAACTTAAGTGAAAGCTATCTGGCAAAGCTTCGGATGTACGAGAAGGGTCCCCGTTTCCTTCGCATTGGCGCGAGGGCTATCCGGTACCTGAAGGCTGATCTCGACGATTGGATGACATGTGCGTGCAGGTGAGCAGTGTATCGGCAATTCTTTGTCAATGAGATGCCGATCGATCAGCACAGAATATCTGTAAACTTTAGCGGATCCCGCTGATCAAGACACAGAGGTGTCGGGCTCAGAAACCAGCCCATCAACTTACTGCTGGAGAGAATGAATGCTAACTTCACAGTTTAGCAAAGGGGAGAGCTATGTCTCCACTCCCCAAGCCGAGCCGACCCCACTGTTCGGAGCACTGAGGGCCTCGGAACCGGTTCCTTGGGACGCTTTTGGACGCTTGGCCGAAGTGGTCAGGGCCATTTCGACATTGACGCAGGCGCCCGATGAAATCGCGATGCAAAGCGTCCTGATCGTAGTCAGTTTGGCCACACAGGCACACGCCGATGCGGAGTTTCTTTTTGGTTCTGTCCCGCTGAGCTGCTTCGCGCTGACCGTGGCTCAATCCGGTGAGCGGAAATCGGCATGTGACCATCTGGCGTCAACTGCGGTCGAGCGTTTCGACGTCGAACGGGGCCGCAAGTACTATCACGAAAAGCGTAAGTTTGAAGCGGCGAAGTTGGCCTATCAGAAGGGCAGAAGGCGCAAGAGGAACGATGATTTTGACGTAATCGACGATGACATCAAAAAAGTGGCCGTAGACCTCCCGCCTGAACCCCCGCTTTACCCCGCGATGCGGATCAGCGACCCAACGATCGAAGGGCTTTTTCGCCAATTGGAAATTGGTTTCCCATCTGTCGCTGTGATGACTGATGAAGGCGGTCAGTTTTTTGGCGGTCACAGTATGAAAAAGGAAAACGCGCTCAAAACTGCCGCGGGATTTTCCAAGCTTTGGGATGGAGCCTCACTCACCAAAAGCAGAGCATCCTCAGAGCCGGTCCAGCTAAACGGTAAGCGAGTATCACTTCATTTGATGATCCAACCCGGCGTCGCGCAGAGTGTGGTCGGTGATCCCATCATGAAAGACCAGGGATTGCTATCGCGGGTTCTTATCGCTTGGCCCGAAAGCAAGATCGGTTCACGGGTAATTCGCAAAAGCGAGGCTCGCTCGGCGGAAGAGGCCGAAGCCAAATCTGTTTTGGCCGCGTTCGATAAACGCATAACTGAACTCTTAAACGCGGACCTGCCCATTCATCCGGGGACACGGGCCGATTTGCAACCGAGGGTATTGGCGCTGTCCGAGAAGGCGCGGAAACAGCTTGAGGACTTCTACAATCGAGTCGAGCAGGCTTCAGTGAAGGGAGGGGCATTCGAATACATGACGGGCTTTGCCGCGAAGTCGCCTGAAATGGCCGTTCGGATTGCCGGGATCCAAACCATCTTCGCCGATGAAACCGCCCCTGAGGTCACTGCAGAGACAATGGAAAACGGCATCGGGATGATGGAGTGGTATCTGTCGGAAATGTTGCGCATCACGGATACCGGTCGGCCCAACGAAGAACTTCGTGCCGCAGAAGAGCTGCGGTCCTGGGTTTGCGATAAGTGGCACAAGGATTTCATCGACAAGCGCACAATGATGAAATACGGCCCTGGGCACCTGCGTGACGGCAACACCCTGACGCGCTGCATCCAAAAACTTGAGGAGCACGGTTGGCTCGTTCGCGGAGCCGGAAAGCAAGTGATCTGCGGCGCCGTCAGTCGTACATTTTGGCGGGTTGTGCGCTCAGGTGCCTTGCAATGAAGTCGGCTGGTATCCGCACCATCAGGGAATGTTTTGAAAATGCAGAGGAGATTTTTCCGGCTGGGGATCCTCGCAACAGTGAAGAGGACGATCAGTCAACGCGATCTAAACGTTTGCCGCAGATGCCGCAGTTGCCGCAGCAACAGGCGCGTGCATGCAAGAGCCTGACCGATGAGGATGACGCGTTTGAGGAGCGGGCCGCCATCATGGAGTATGATGGTGGCTTGCCGCGGCCATTGGCTGAATTCCTTGCTGGGCGTCGTTGTGCGCAACGTGGTACAAAGGGGCAATGACCAAGCGGCTGGACGTTGCGGTTGTGTTGCGAACGGCAATTTATTGGGGGCCAAACTCGTTCCCGGCCCTTTCAAGATTAGCCTAGCGGTAGGACAGTCGCCCAAAGCTGCGACGCGCTTCGGTTGGATGCAAAGGCACCCGAACTCTGAAAGCCAGGGGCTTCTCCCTAACTCTCTCTAGCTCGATATTGGCGTTCGGTGACTTCGGAATGAGCGTGCGCCGAGGTGCACCAAAGGTGCGCGCTCGCAGGTCTTTAGCCTTTTTGCCTTCAAGCCGCGCGAATGGGGGAGCAGATAAAGGGTGCACGATGGGCCTTGCGTCGAGTAAGGAAGCTGGACGTTCACAGGGATTGAAGGCCGGTCATGACGCAGACTGACACACTACCCGCCTATCGCTGGGTGATTGCGATTGCCGCTGGCCTGATCCTCGGCATCGGCATGGGCGCCACGATGAATGGCATAACGGCCTACATCGTCCCGATGGAAGAGGCTTTCGGCTGGAGCCGGTCCCAGGTTTCAACGATCAACGTGATTGGGCTGATCGGGCTTGCTATCGGCGGGGTCGTGATGGGAGCCGTTGGCGATAGGTTCGGGACCCGCCCCGTGGCCCTCTTCGGTTCTGTCATTCTCGGGGTCTGCTACCTTGCGGCGTCGCAGGCGACGGCGTTGTGGCAGTTGTACCTTCTGATGGCAATCGCCGGATTTTTTGGCGCAGCTTCGATCTTTGCGCCGATGTTCGCCGCGGTAGGAAACTGGTTCCCTGTTGGGGCAGGGCTGGCCATTGGCATTGCCTCGGCAGGACAGGCACTTGGGCAGGGCACAGTGCCATATGTCTCATCGATCCTGATCGAGGCATACGGAACAAGCGCGACACTGGCCATCACCGGATTCGTGATGCTGGCGGTGATGGTGCCATTGTCGCTTTTGATCAGCCCACCACCCCAGACCGGGGCAAGCGGGCGGGCAATGCAATCGGCCCGAGATGCGCAATACCCGCCGGAGCATGTGGTCATTCCCGCGCTGTGCGCTGCTATTTTTCTGTGCTGTACCTGCATGTCGGTACCACTGGTGCACCTTGTGCCGCTGATCCGCGACCGTGGGTTCAGCAATGAAGAAGCCGGCGGTGTCATCTTCATCATGTTGATGGCGGGGATTGCTGGACGGGTAGCCTTCGGCAAGTTGGTCGATGTGATCGGTGCAGTGCGGGCCTATATGACCGCCGTTTTGTGGATGACGGCAATGATCCTTGGCTTCACGATGATCGAATCCTTGGGGACCTTCAAGATTTACGCGGTAATTTATGGCTTCGGTTATGCCGGGGTGATGACCGGGATCCTTGCCTCAACCGCAACGCTGACCCATCCTACCCGTCGAGGTGCGGCTCTTGGGAAGGTCAACATGTTCGGAGCGCTGGGTCATGCCAATGGTGGGTTCCTTGGGGGACTGCTATTTGATTTCACCGGAGGTTATGAACTGGCCTACGGCGTGGCGGCTGCGGCGGGGGTACTGAACCTTCTATTGGTCGGAACTGTTCTTCTCAAGCCGCGCGGGCAGGGGCCATTGGCCGCTTGATCGTAAGGAAGGACATGCCTTTTCGTACGCTCCCAGCTAGGCCCTGCAAGTTGCTACTTTTTAAAACGTCTGTAGGCACATCTCGGTCGAGCATCTACACTATAGATGGGTGCGAAGGTTCCCGTCCTTTGCTTGTGGCATAAGCTGCTAATAATCGTTGCTTGGGTCCTTCCTCGGGCGTTCCTTCACGCGGGTATTTCGTGCTCCGTGGCTTCGGTGAGTTGCGTGTTAACGCAGGGGTGAGGATAAGGTTGTTGTTGAATTCGCGACCTGCAATCGACTTCCAGTCAAACGTCATTGGTAATAACGGGGGAGGGGTGGGGCAAATCCCTGAAACTGCCTAAACTCCAAACCCGTCACTACTCACACGCGCAGATTTTTTTCCCGAACATTGCTTGAATTCGGTCGCAAGCTCGTTCCGCATCCTTCAATAACGGTTGTTGGGTGTGCCTCAAGGGGATGCAGGAAGTAACCTTTTGTTTCCAGGTGGTTAGTAGGTGCGAGTTCTTGAGGCTGTCAGACAGCCTTTGAACCAGGCGAACTCAAGATCATTTTTCCCGGCCGCCTGAGGTCGTCCAGCGGGTTTTTCATGGAAGAGCTTAGGGGATGTCCGGTCGTGAGATTTCCGCATCCATTCGGCTGCCCTCGAATGGGAATTCCATGTGCAGCTTGTCGATCCGGTTGCATCAGCTTAAGATCGGCATCCGATATCGGGCGTGGCTTGTAACAGACGCTGCCCCGGCGGACCCCAAGCAAAATGGCCTGACGGAAAGTGAGGCTTGGAGAGCTATCAGCCCAAAGGCACAGATGCTTTACATTTGGTTGCGCCTAGAGTGGAAGGGTAACAGGTTCAATAACAATGGGATGTTGAAACTAAGCTACCGTCGGGCTGCCTTCAGACTGGGCGTTGGCATAAATACTGCTATGGCAGCTTTTCACGAACTTCAAGCCAAGGGCTTTGTTTTGATTACGCGTCTAGGTGCGTTGGGGTTATTGCGCTCAAGGGACAGGCTTGCATCTACTATGAGCTTAACGCGGTAATTTCTACTAGGTCGCCACGTTTGCGAGTCGGCATCCAAGGACGAAAGATGACTGAACAAAAAAGGACCGGGAATTTTCCGCGCCTCCCGATAACCGAAACGGTGAATGCGTTCGTCGCGTTTCTTTTCGCAGCATCGGCACCGGTGGCAATCATCCTGGGGGCCGGGGTGCGCGGCGACCTTTCTCAAGCTGATCTTGCCTCTTGGATTTTTGCAGCATTTGCGCTGAATGGCGCCCTGAGTATCGGCATGTCGGTTTACTTCAAGCAACCGCTTGCGTTTTTCTGGACTATTCCCGGTACGGTGCTCGTCGGAAGCGCGCTTCAATCGCTCAGTCTCTCCGAGGTGATTGGCGCGTATATTCTGACCGCATTGCTTCTGCTGATATTGGGTTTAACAGGTTGGGTCAGGTCCGCCATGGATCGCTTGCCCATGCCAATCGTAATGGGGATGGTGGCCGGAGTATTCGTCCAGTTTGGCCTCGACTGGATACGTGCGTTCCAGTCCGATTTCATTTTGGTCGCAGCGATGTCCGCGACCTTCGTGCTCCTTACCGCTGCCCCGAAGTTGCAGGCGACCTTTCCGCCGATGATTGCAGTATTGGTGGTTGGTCTGCTGATCCTCGGCTTTCAGGGCGAAGACAGCTTTGCATGGTCCGGCAAAAATCGCGTTCTTGCCGCTCCGCAGTTTCACTGGCCAGTGTTTTCCCTGGCAGCGGCGCTGGAACTGGTGGTTCCCCTCGCAATCACCGTGATTGCCGCTCAGAACGCTCAGGGAATTGTGATCCTGCGAAACGCGGGACATCAACCGCCAGTCAGCGCAATTACCACGGCATGCGGGGCGGCCTCGCTGGCAACCGCATTTTTCGGATGTGTGTCGAGCTGCCTGACCGGACCGTCCAACGCAATCCTCGTATCGAGCGGCAAAACCGAACGCCAATGGATCGCCGCCGTGGTGCTGGGCGGCTTTGCAGTCGTGTTCGGATTTTTCTCGCCCTTGATTACAGACCTGCTGCTTGCAACGCCAACCGCTTTCCTGAGTACACTAGCCGGCCTCGCGCTGCTCCGCACACTTCAATCGTCGTTCCAAGCCGCTTTTGGGCCGGTTTTTCCACTAGGTGCCCTCGTTGCCTTCCTGGTGACACTCGCTGGCATGCCTATCCTGAACATCGGCGCGCCGTTCTGGGGGCTGGTTTTCGGTGTTTTGGCGAGCTTATTGATGGAAAAAGAATCGTTTGCACAGCGCTAAGCGTTTGGTTGGGCAACTGCTCTCATTTCGCAAGGTCGATTGCGCAGTCTTTCGGTGGGGCCACGTCGGTTCGAACTGCGCTCCCGACAAACCCGCGTCCTGCCTCCCCCTTGGAGGGGGGCAAGTCGACACGATTTGGTTGCCCGATGGGTTGGGGCAAACTGGTTTGACGTCGACGTAAGCAAAAGCGCAAGGCAATGCCGACAGGAAGCTCCTCGTTTGCTCTTGAACATCCGAGCCTTCGCTGAAAAGTTCCGGTGTGACAGTCGGATTTTGTTGGTCATCCCAGCCTTTGTCCGCTCGTAGAACAGCACGCCACGGATACCGCCATGAGCCAACAGTCGAACCTGATTTTCCCTTTCGAAAAGATGCCCGACTTCGGGGATGTTTGCGAGGTTGCGGACGGTATCCTTTGGATCCGAATTCCCCTTCCATACCAGCTCGATCACGTGAACATCTACCTTGTTCGGGACCATGTCGGGTGGGCCGTGATTGACACCGGGATCAAGACAATGGAGGCCATCGCCGCTTGGGAGGCCTACTTCGCCGGACCGCTGTCGGGTATATTGATCTCAAAGGTAATCGTTACACATCACCATCCTGACCATATTGGTCTGGCCGGCTGGATGTGCGAACGGTTCGATGCGCCGCTGCTGACCAGCTACTCCACCTATATGGGCAGCAAGGTGATCTCTCTTGGTGGAAACGAGCGTCAGACGCGCAGCTATTTCGATTTTTATACTCGGCACGGCATGTCGCGGGAGGGAGCAGGGATTGTTGCGATCCAGGGCAACGACTATCTGCGCCGGGTCGGTGAGCTACCAGATTCCTTCCTGCGTCTACTGATGTCTGACGTTTTGGAAATCGGCGATCGAACGTTTCGGATCATAACCGGGGACGGTCATGCACATGAGCAAGTGCTGCTATATTGCAAAGAAGAAAAACTGCTTTTCGCCGCAGATCAGATTCTTGAGAAAATTTCGCCTAACGTCAGTGTCTATGCTGACGAAAGAAGCGGCGATCCGCTTGGGCATTTTCTGCGATCGCTACGGTTTCTGAGAGCCGAGATCCCTAACGACGTGCTCATTCTGCCCGGCCACCGCCGTCCTTTCGTAGGTCTTCAGCAACGCTGCGCCGAACTGGAGGCTCATCACGAAGAACGCTGTGACCTCATTCGGAGTGCCTGTAGTGTGCGGCCGCATACCAATGCCGAACTTGTTGGAATTCTCTTCCTGCGAGAACTTGATGCGCACCAGATGAGCTTTGCGTTCACCGAGACCTTGGCACATGTAAACCGGTTGGTTCGGCGTGGTGAGATCGAGACTGTGCCGGACGGCGATTTGCTCATAAACCGGCCTTTGGTTTCTTGCTGAATGCGGCGCCAAGACAGTCCACACATCCACAAATGACAAAACCTTCAGAAGGGAGCAGATGCCGTGCCGATTTCTAGAATTGATCATATGGGTGAGGTGTGGCCAAACGCTCTGCCAGGGTCCGCGGCAGCGGATTACGGTAGCATCAGCCTTTCCCCCGAAGGCGCGTTTCCGGTGCGCAGCTTCCAGACCTTCACAATCGTTTACACTGTCGGCGAGTACGGGTTAGACGACACCGGCGCGATAAAGCTGGTGCAAAGGTGGACAGCAGACAACGGCGTGGCGCAATGTCATGACCCGGCAGCGCCGAACTACATTACCGCAATTGCATCGAACGGAGTAAGGCTCGACCTGCATATCGAGCCATATCCGCACCAACGTCCATGGTACAACGGCCTGCGGATTACCGTGGCGCGGGGCTACATGGAGCCCGGCGACACGATCACCATCACTCTCGGTGACCGGTCCGGCGGGTCGCCCGGTTACCGGCTGCAAACCTTCTCGGAAAGCTGCCTCGAATTCCTTGTTCTGGTGGACGCCTGCGCGACAGGTGTTTTCCTGCCCATCGCTGCAAAAGGTGTCGAGGTCTTGCCCGCCCCGATTGACCGCTGGGTTCTGACCGCGCCGACCCTGCGCCGCCCGGGCGAGGCGTTTTCCATTGGCATCCGCGCCGAGGACCATTGGGGCAACGCGACCGGCTTCCACCCGACGCGGCTCAGGCTGCGTGCGTCAGGCCCCGTCGAAAACCTGCCGACCGAAGTTGACTTCGCCGAAGGTCGTCGAGCCATGCGGATCGGCAATCTATCCATCGGCGCCGAAGGCACGACACATCTGGAGCTTCTGTCCGAGGATGGCGCGGTTCTGGCCCAGTCCAACCCGGTCCTTGTCAGACAGGGCGACCATGCCGCTTATTGGGGGGACTTGCACGGTCAGAGCGGCGAAACAGTCGGGATCAACACAATCCGCGAGTATTTCGAATTCGCGCGCGACGTCGCATTCCTTGATGTAACCAGCCATCAGGCGAACGACTTCCAGATCACCAACGGGTTCTGGTCGGAGATCAACGCAGTCAGCGCCGAGTTCGACGTCCCCGGCCAATTCACCGCCTTTCCAGGCTACGAATGGTCGGGAAACACGCCGCTTGGGGGAGATCACAACGTGTTCTTCCGCAACGAAGGCGAACAGATCCACCGGTCCAGCCATGCGCTGCTTGCTGACCGGTCGGACCTGGCGACTGATGCCCATACCATCAATGATCTGTTCGCCGCCCTGCAAGGTAGGGATTGCGTGCTCTATGCCCATGTAGGCGGCCGCCCGGTGGATATTTCCCGTGGCGAGGATGCGCGCCTCAGAACCGCAGTCGAGGTGCATTCCGACTGGGGGACCTTCGAATGGATTCTCACAGATGCGTTCAAGCTGAACTACCGTGTCGGCGTGGTCTGCAACAGTGACGTTCACAAGGGCGCCCCTGGTGCCGCCTATCCCGGCGCCTCCGAGTTCGGCGCGGCAAGCGGCCTAACCTGCTTTCTGGCCAAGGAGCTGGCGCGCGACGGGATCTTCCGCGCCATGCGCGAGCGGCACCATTTCGGCACCACCGGATGCCGCGCCCATATCGACGTCGCGATTCATCTGGGAACCCAAGGCGAGGTCTTTCCCGAGGATCCTCGGGTTTCCGACTTGCCGCCAAAGCCCGCGACTCTTGCCAGAATGGGAGATATCGCCCGAACCGGCGCGCGCGAAGTGCAGGTTGATATCGATTTGCATGCCCACGCACCGATCGAACGTATCGATGTGTTCTGCCGTGACCAGCGAGTTGAAACCTTTCGGCCCTACGCCGCGCTTGATCTCGGACAGCGGATCCGCGTCCTATGGGAAGGTGCGGAATACAGGGGCCGGGGCCGGACCACCCGCTGGCACGGTAGCCTAAGCACCAGCAGAGCAACGATCGAACGTTTCCAGGCGATCAATGCATGGAACCTCGAACGCCCGGTCCGGCAAGGCGACGCAAAGACCATCGACTTCGACACGGTCACCACGGGGAACTTCGGCGGGGTCGATCTCTGGCTCAACGACACGCTGGACGGTGAACTAATCATCGACACAGGGTTGGTTCAGGCTCAAATGCGCCTGTCGGATATTGGCATGGATGACCGGATCTTCGACGCTGGCGGGTTGGAGCGTCGAATTCGCGTCTTTCGCCTTCCCGAAGCACTGGATCGATGCGAGATGCGATGCTCGACAATGATTCCGGTTGCCTCAGATGGACAGGACCTGCCGATCTGGATCCGCACCACAACCGAGGATGGTCACCGCATCTGGACCAGCCCGGTATACATCATTCCCTCCGGATAGGGTCGCACCAGAGGGGCTAGAAGGACCTAGGTTGAGACGGGAAGGGCGGGCTTGTAAGCGGACGGTATGCGAGTTGATCTGTTCGGATGTGAACCAGGAGCCGCTGCCCGGCGTGGATGACGCTGGTGGTGCGCTCAAGCGCCATGGCATCTACGTGGACAGCAAGGCGCGGGTTGTATCCTTGCGCAGAGGACGATCCACGCCGACCGCCAGACTGTACGCTGATACGAAGTGGCGCAATGGCGCCCATGCCTCGGCCTTGCAAAAACTCGAAGGCGTCGAGCGCCCCAGCAGCGCGGTTCGGCTTGCGCCCAACGAGCAGCACCGCGTCGTGCAAGTGCCGTTCGCCTGTCCGGGGCTCGCCAAGGGCTGATACCGGCAAGCCGCCCAACGGAAGCGTAAGTGTCCCGGATAAGCGTCAGAAAGGTAATGAGAAATGGCGCCTGGGACACTTGCAACATGCTGTGGCGTACATCCACACAGGACGAAGCCGCTTGATGCTGGGCAGCGAACTTCACGGCCGCCGGTTCACCAAATCGCAAAATAACTTGCGGCACTAAAGCGCCATTTCCCGCAAGCGGTCATGGAACCAGGCCCAATGAATTAAAATCGCAACCGGTCGTTCGCTGCGTCGGCATTTGATATCTCAGATGCAAAAACAGAAGAATGCCTCAACCAGGGAACGGAATCACGCGAGCGCAAAAGCTACCCAAATTATGGCAAGTAGGACTGGCTGATGAACCAGATAGATTGCGAGGCTATGTCTACCGAGTAACGTGGTGTATTGCGCCGCTATTTTCGACCGGATTGTAAGGTCGCGGGTGGTTAAAGGAAGCACCTTTGCGAACGCCATACCCGCCAAGAACGAGGAAAACCACGGGATCATAGGAAGATAATCCAACGATGGGCGGGTCGCCAGTGTCAATCCCGTCCAAGCCAGCCATGGTGAGGCGAAAATGCCTGTGTCCCAGGCTGTGCCTGCAACAAGGATTAATACCGCAAAGGTGCATAGCAACGTTGCTGGTGCTCGAACTAAGAAGCCACCGACAATAGAGCAGGCCGCAATACAGTGCAGGATCCCGAAATAAATGAATTGCTCTGGGAAAACCACATAGGTGGCCATTGTCACGAGCAGCGCTGCACCTGAAATCAAGGCTATGCGCTTTGCCCAGTTTCTTGGATTAAAATCAGCAGAATGCGCGACTACAAGGCTTACGCCGGACAGGAAAACAAAAAATCCTGCGATCACCCGGGCGAAAATGGCCCAGCCTCCGGTCGCGGTGGTCCCGGACGGCAGGAAGCCGAACAACTCAAGGTCCCGCGCAAAATGAAAAACGATCATTGCCAGAAGCGCCAAGGTGCGTGCCAAATCCAACCAGAGCAGCCGGTTGGATACGATAAATGCACTGCGATCCGGACCAGCGGGCGTTTTCCGATCGATTAATGCCATTTGTATGATGCGCTTCCAGCAGCTTCGAAATCGCCGCGACGACGGCTCAACCAGAAGATCGAAGGCGCTCCATCACTTCAGAGCATTCGTCAACCCCACCTACCATTTCTTCGGGGGCGGCTTCTCCAGATAGCGCGGCCATATCTGCTGCGGCACGATTGAGAACCTGGTCGATCTGACCAGGTGTCAATAATTGCTCTTCCTGAGCGGCCTGGATGGTCGCGCAAATCCCTGCTGACAGCCCGGTGGCGATACCAACCCCAGCAGCCGTACCAGTCATGAACGGGGCGACGAGGAATATGCCCAAAGCCGCGCCGATGACGAGTCCGAGGATCCCAGTTAGCACTTTCCCCATCTAGTTTCTCCTTGCTTTCAGTTCAGACTGGCCAAGGCCAAATAATATTGAGGATAAAAACCGTCACACCGACGGCGGCTAACAGCGGTCAACTCCAACGCGGTCCGCCTTCTTTGCGCGGGATATTAAGCCCAGCCTTGTCCATGCAAACATGATTGCGTAGATTAAAACGCCGGTGACGAGCGCGTGAGCCAGATACATCATCATCTAGATTCCATAGATGCTTTCTTCATGAGGAGTTGCGCCGGGCGAAGATGCGGCAAAGCATCATTAGAAGCAGAATAGAGCAAAGGCGCCGAAGCTGCAAACCATGGCAGAAACTGATTATTAATCCCGTCCAGCCAGAGCAACCAGAGAATACCGAGCGGCATCAGGAATACGCCGGCAAGCTGGTCCTGCTCCTGACCGAAAAGCCTGAAGGTTCCGATCAGGAGCAACGCCATGGCTACGAGGTACAGCGCCTAGGCGATCCGAATGATCCTTCGGCAAAGGATCAGCAATCCTCCGCTGGCAGCATCGTGATATTGGAATAGCGGCCGTCCGCAGTAGTGATCGCCGCGCATGATCCTGTATCGCGATTGAACCAGTAGCTCGTCAGGCCTTCGCTGCGGATCAGTTCATATCCGCGCGCTTGAAGTCCACCCTCGGCCTGACCCGCACGTGCACCCACAAAATCGGAAAGGTCTCCCGTGCCGCCAGTGCTCGCCGGCGCGGAAGCACTGCCGGTGTCTTCGATGCACCCTGCGAGCGCGACAAGCGCCGCCGCGCCGACCATCATTTTGTATTTATTAGCCATAATTTTCCTCTTTTCCTTTCATGTGAGGTTATCGCAATTCATCAATCGACAGATGCAGACGAACTTAATTTCTGCTGGTTTGCCGAACCGGCGTTTGCTCATTCAATCCCGAAGATGATGTTGTACGACTGGGCACCATTTGCGGTATTGTAGACCTCAACCACATGGTCGCCCGACTGCCAGAGCTGCCCACGGTACTCTTTCACAGCCGCCATTTCATCGAGGAGAACAGATCCATCTGGATTGTAGATCACGTATGTCATTCCGGGTCCATTCGCTGCGAGACGGAAGTATAAGAACTGACCATTGCTCGCGCCGATAACATAACGTCTACTGGCTTGCGGTTGCAGATACTCCGTGAGTTCAGTACCAGTGGAACCTGCTGGGAACCGCACGATCATGGTAGACCCGTCGCCTCCCGATGCTCCTGCGCCAGAACCCGAAGACGCTGAGTTGCTGTCCGCACCTGCAGAAGGATCGTCGCTTCCTTCGACCAGAAAATCGCCCGCGGTCCAACCCTCAAAACCCGGGTCGGCCAGCGTGGCGACGCGGCACCAGCGCCGGCCGTCTTGCATTCGGCATCCAAGGTTTCTTACATTTTGCCCGTTGTTTAGGCGAGCTACAACACTAGCGCCCGCGGAGGGGTTTGATCGCAGATTCAAGGTCCCTCCCGAAGTAACCACTTGGTAGAAATCCGGGCCGCCTTGCAGACTGTCAGCGTAATCGGCCTGCACCCTGTCGCCAGCCTCGCCCTCGACGCTGATCGCCATCATGTAGTTGGACACCTCGTTCCGCCGCGCCGCGCTGCGCATCATGTAGACGGAAACTGTGTACTCTCCGGATATCGGCAGAACTCCATCGAAGATGTTCAGATCAGGCACCGTGGGTCCCATGAACTGGCTGTTGACTAGTGCTTCTTCGCCAGGGCCCTGGCCGGGAACGTAGACGTTGAAATAGGTGGCTGCGTTCGACGGGTCGAGCCTGATCTTCATCCGCTGTCCTGCTTCAGCGCCAACCCGGTAGAGGACGTTCTCATATCCCGTGATGGAGTCATTGATTGTCGTGTCAGACGTGCCAGCGGCCAACCGGATCTGTTCGGTGCGCACCTGATCCTGCGCGAGCACGGGTGACAAGCCGCCGAAGGTTGCAACTGCCAGACCGAGCGCGGCAGCGGCGACAAGGTTGCCGAAGGGCTTTGTTCTGCTGGCCATGTTGCGTATCCTCAAAACATCTCAGTCGCGAGAAAAAGTAGCGCTGCCTTAAGTGTTGGCAAGCGTAGATAAAAAATTGCGGCTCTCGTTCGGCGTGAACGCGAAGCTTCCTTCAACACTGCAATTGGCGAGGCATCGGTCTATCCAATTGCCGCATCAATTATCCATATTCCGCGAGGCCGGTAAAAAAATGCTCGATCCGCACGCACGTGCTCACAAACCACTGTTTGAGATCTTGCCTGGTGTGTTGAGCCAGACCAATAGTGACTCGCTTTCAACTGGGTTCGGAGATTTCCATCTGAGCGCTTACTACAGCGGTGAACGGTCGAAGCTGAGCCGGAAAAATCCAGCTTCCGGCGGTCCAAGCTTGGGGAGCAGCGCAAGATTGGGCAGACTCTACATCATGGCGAGGGGTTTCGCGGGTGGCAGGTCAAAGATGTTCGAGGGCAGCCTATTAGATCATGCTGCAAACAGCAGGTTCTTCAGATGGTCCTTAGAGTCTGTGTGAAAGCACTCTTTGAAAGATTCTTCAGAACCTGAAGTCAAAATAGGTGCGCAACGAAAAACCATCGAAGTCTCGATTGCCAAACCCGTCATAGCCTATCGCAAAGCCGTAGTTTAGGTTTTCGGATGGAGTGCTGTCAAAACCAAGATCGAGCGACCCAGTGAGCAACGATGTGCGTCCATGATAGTCCGATTTCCTAAATTCTCCTGAAATGGACGGACGGACGAAGAGCGTTCCAGAGTTACCCGCCGCACCAAAATGAAACTGCATCTCAGCAGATAGTTCAGCGATCCCAAGCTCTAATACTTGCCTATGAACGCCTACATTCCGACTACCGTCACTGACCAAGTAGTGATTTTGTCTATCTCTGATGTATCCCATAGATGCTTCAGGGATGAATGTGAAAATCCCTTGTTCGATCTGACCGGACAAGCTGACATATGAAAAGAAACGTTCAGTCGAAAAGTCACCTGACCAAGAGGAGCCTGTACCATACACATCAATGCTTGCGTCGTTTTCAGAATGCCCCCAAGCTGCTCGCCCGCTTAAATAAAGATCATCAAACAATCGTGTCGAGAAATACGGCCCAAACATCCATCCGTTTCCGGAAATGTTCGAATGGCCGTCTATTTCTTCGTCAGAATGATCAAAACTCACCATAGCTCCTACAATCAGATCTTTATTGATTGAGAAGTCACCACCTAGATGAAGGATGCCAAACTGGCCATCTATTTGACCTGCGGCTCGGTTCTCCTGGTAAATTGAGTAATACCCCTCTGCCCAAAAAAATGCCCCGTTATCGGAAACAGAGTTGACCGAGAAATTGAGGCCTCCCTGTGTTCCCAAAAGCGATCGATTGGCATAGGCATTAAGGTATCCAGATGCATCCTTATCCTTCCGAAGCCCTAGGTGGTAACGCCTTGGCTCGCTTCTCAAAATGCGCTCCATTCGACGAGAAATGAACTCCCCAATTTGCTCTGTGAACGCCGAGCTTATCCGCGATGCGTCGTCCAGGACCTCGATCGAGATTGTTGCCTGTGCCTTGGCGCCATTGCTGTCGGTGACTTCGACCGTGTAGGTGGCAT
>NZ_JAOVQN010000040.1:0-19005 GCF_025673445.1 Ruegeria marisflavi | reverse complement strand
CATAACCGCAGAGACATAATCAAGGCTGGGTCAAATCTCGATAAAAATACCGGGTCACTTCTCAGCAAAAATCAACAGTTCGACCCAATCCGGGCGCCAGGTGTCGCCCAGAAAGTGGCGAACAACGGTGATCAGGACGAACAGGCTTCCCTCGTCCAGATGCCTGTGGCCCATCACGGTCAACCCGACCGCGCTGCGCCCGATCACAACATGGGATTCGGTCTGCCGGAACACGATTTCGGATCCGGGATGTATCAGCAGGAATGCCCGCGCCCCACGAGACAGCGCGGTGGCAAGGTCGGGTGCGCTGAGCACGAAGCTCGAATAAGCACCATAGCGGGCATAATCGAACCTGCGCCCGATGCGGGCGCCAAGCAGCCTGTCGCCGATCGCGCGGGCCACGGTTTCGACCAGAATGCCCTCTGCTGCATAAGGGGCGAAACCCGTTTTCAGAGACAGAACCGAACGATCCAGCCCGGACACCTGAAGGGCATCGGTGACGGTGCTCGCCCCGGCGAAATCTTCAAGCAGTTCCACGACATGGGCCAACTCGCGAATAGTGACCATGTTTCGACGCATATGGACAGTTTGTCGGGAAATGTCCGGTGACACAAGCCGCCCGGGCGCGGCACAATTGCGCAGCGATTTCAGGGGTCACGCCCCTCTGCCAAGCCCGTTTTCGCCAACGAAACCTCTGATTTCAAGTGGAGCATATTGGTGCGCAAGTCTTCTTTTTCTGCAATCAGTCTGTCGCTGATGCTGTGGGCCACGACATGGGTCCCGGCGGCGCAGGCGCAGGACAAGGACACAACCGTCGACAGCCTGGGTGACAGCCGCGAGATCCCGATCACCATCGACAATTTCATCCGCGCCGCGACCGATCTGGAACTGGGCAAATACGCGGCGCTGGCCGGAGGGGTGAACCGGTTCTTTCACTTTCGCGAACCGACCCCGGTCGATGCCCAGCCGACGATCCGGATGAACCGCGACACGCTCTACAGCACCGCCGTGATCGACATCAGCGAGGGGGCAACCCTGACGCTGCCAAACGCAGATGGCCGCTATATGACAGCGATGGTCCTCAATCAGGATCACTATATCGAAGAGGTGTTCCATGGCGGAGGCACCTATGCGCTGGATGTCGATACCTTTGGCACGCCCTATGTCGTCGTCTTCATGCGCGTTCTAGTCGATGCCGCCGATCCGGCCGATGTGGCCGCCGTCAACGCGCTTCAGGATCAGATGACGGTCGAGGCCGCGTCGTCCCGCCCGTTCATCGTGCCCAACTATGACGAAACAAGTTTCGAGGGTCTGTTGCGGAGCATTCTGGCCCTGGGTCCCTATGTGCCGGACAGTTCGTACATGTTCGGCGCGCGCGATCAGGTACAGGCGGTCCGGCACCTGATCGGCACCGCTGGCGGTTGGGGCGGTTTGTCCGAGCAGGAGGCGTATTATGTCGGTGTCGAACCGCAACTGCCGGTGGCCGAGTATAGTATCGACGTCCCCGCTGAGGTGCCGGTTGGCGCCTTCTGGTCCGTCAGCCTGTACAACGCCGATGGCTTTTTCGAGCCCAACGCGCGAGGCGCCTACAACATCAATTCGGTCACGGGCGCGCTCAACGATGACGGGTCCATGACCATTCACCTGGGTGGCTGTGATGACGGGCGGGTGAACTGCCTGCCGATCATGGAGGGCTGGAACTATACCGTGCGGATGTATCAGCCCGGACCGGAGGTTCTGGACGGGACGTGGAGCTTCCCCTCAGCCCGTCGGCTGAAGTAACGAAAGGTTTACTCATGCTACGTTTTCTTTTTGCCCTTGCGCTCTGCCTGCCATCGGTTGCCGTCTCGGAAGAGGTGCGCATCCACAATCTGGTGCGCGCCGAATCCGATACGATGATCCGGGCCAATCTGGCCGCCTATGGGGTGGGTGTGGGCCAGATCGTGCACGAGCGGGCACTGGTGTCGGCAGAGGCGCCGCAGCCGATCATTCGTGCCAATCAGGATACGCTTTACTCTGCCGTGATCCTCGACCTGTCGCAGCCGGTCCAGATCACTCTGCCCGAAAGCGATGGCCGCTTTCAGTCGATGCTGGCGATCAGCCAGGATCACTATGCCTTTGTCGAGGCGACACCGGGTATCTATGACCTGACCGAGGAAAATGTCGGCACGCGCTTTGCCTTTATCCTGTTCCGGACATTTGTCGATGCCGCCGACGCGGACGACCTGGCCAGGGCGCATGCTGCGCAGGACGGGATCGTGCTCAGCGGTGGCGGCGCTGGCCCGTTCGAGGCACCAGACTGGGATATGGAAAGCCTGGTCGAGGCGCGCAAGGCGGTGAACGACCTGGCCAGCGCGGTCGGGTTTGATGCCGCCAACGCCTTTGGCCGCAAGGACGAGGTCGACCCGATCGATCACCTGGTCGGCGCCATTGCGGGTTGGGCCGGGCAACCGGCAAGAACGGCCTCGGCCATTATCGCCAGCGTCGATGCAAATGACGGTGAAACGCCCCATGCGGTGACGGTCAAGGACGTTCCGGTCGACGCCTTCTGGTCGATCACCGTCTACAATGCCGACGGCTATCTGGAGCCGAACGCGCTTGGCCGGAACAGTTACAACAACGTCTCGGCGGCACCGGATGACGATGGGTCTTATACCATCCATTTCGGTGCCTGCTACGATGGCCGGATCAACTGTATCCCGATCACGCCGAACTGGAATTACACCGTTCGCCTGTATCAGCCGCGTGCCGAGATTCTGGACGGAACCTGGACCTTTCCGCTGGCTGAACGGATCAACTGAATCAGAAAGGAGATCGGCATGAAGCGGCTTTTGATCGGAGCGCTCCTGTTACCGGGAATGGCATTTGCACAATCCTATGCCAGCGATGTCGCCATCGGCGAGGGGGATGTGGTTCTGGGCCAGCGGCACTATTCTCCGTTTCTGGATCAATCCTATCCCAACCGGGTTTTCTTTGGCGACACCCATCTGCACACATCCTATTCCACGGATGCGGGGATGATTGGCAACTCGCTTGGGCCGGACGAGGCGTTCCGCTTTGCGCGCGGAGAGAAGGTGCGCGCGGCGCTTGGGGACTATGCGCAACTGGTCCGCCCGCTGGATTTCCTGGTCGTCGCCGATCATGCCGAGAACCTGGGCCTTGCCCCGATGATCGCCGAGTCGAACCCGGCCCTGCTTGCCATCCCCTGGGGACGCAAGATCCATGATCTGGTAAAGGCTGGCGACCCCTTTGGCGCCTATGTGATGTGGGGCACCGAGATGGGGGCGGGCAACGATCCCATCGACGACGACGACCTGACCCGCTCGATCTGGAACCGTATCGTGTCCAGTGCCGAGCGGTTCAACGAGCCGGGCGTCTTTACCGCGCTGCACGGTTTCGAATGGACGTCCAGCCCGGCGATGAACAACCTGCACCGCATCGTCATGTTCCGCGACGATGCCGACAAGGTCGAAGATTTGGTTCCGTTCTCGAACTATGACAGCACCGACCCCGAAGACCTTTGGCGCTGGATGGAGACCTATGAGCGGGACACGGGCGGGCGTGCCATGGCCTTTGCCCATAACGGGAACCTGTCGAACGGGTTGATGTTCGATGACAAACGGATGAACGGCGAACCGATCGACGTAGACTATGCCGAGCGCCGGGCAAGGTGGGAGCCGCTGTATGAGGTGACCCAGATCAAGGGGGACGGGGAAACGCACCCCCTGCTGAGCCCCAATGACGAGTTTGCAGATTACTATACCTGGGATCGCGGCAATTTCGGCAGCGAGTTGAAGACGCCCGACATGCTGCCGCGCGAATACGCGCGGGCGGCGCTGGCGCGCGGGCTGAAGTACGAGGCCGAGATCGGCGTCAATCCTTTCAAGTTCGGCATGATCGGCTCGACCGACAGCCACACCTCGCTCGCCACCACGCGCGAGGACAACTATTTCGGCAAGGCAACGCTGGGCGAGCCCGGCGCAGGGCACGAACGCTATGATGAAAACATCGTGCAACCCGATTTTCTGGGCGAAGAGATCACCGTCAAGCATTACGAAACGCTTGCCGCGGGGCTTGCCGCCGCCTGGGCCAGAGAGAACACGCGCGAAGCGATCTGGGATGCGTTCAAGCGCAAGGAAGTCTATGCCACGACCGGCACACGCATGACCGTTCGGGTTTTCGCGGGTTGGGATTTCGAGGCCGATGACGTGCATCGCCCCGATTTTGCCCGGACGGGGTACGCCCGGGGCGTGCCGATGGGGGCGGACCTGTTCGCCGGTCCCGCCGATGCGGTGCCCCGGTTCATGATCCGTGCACTGCGCGACCCCGATGGCGCCAATCTGGACCGCATTCAGATCGTCAAGGGCTGGGTCGGCGGCGATGGCGAACCAAAGACCCAGGTGTTCGATGTGGCATGGTCTGGCGACCGGACACCAGATGCCGACGGCAAGCTGCCGCCTGTCGGCAGCACCGTGCATGGCGCGGATTACACCAATACCATCGGGGCCGCGGCGCTGGGGGGGTATTGGGAGGACCCGCTATTCGATCGGGGACAGCGGGCCTATTACTATGTCCGGGTGCTTGAAATCCCGACACCGTCCTGGCTGGCCCATGACGAGGCGTTCTATGGCCCGCAGGGCCTGCCGGATGATGCCGTGATGGTCCAGCAAGAGCGCGCCTATACCTCTCCCATCTGGTACACGCCCTAGGGCTGAGGCGGGCGCGACCTGGAAAGACATGCGATCAAACAAGGAGACCCACACATGCCACATACAGGAAAATCACTGGCCACCGTGCTGGCCCTGCTGATGGCCGTCAGCCTTTCAGTGCCAATGCCGGCCGAGGCCCAGTCCAAGCGAACCAAGAACACGGTCGGCGGCGCCGTTGTGGGGGCCGGGGTGGGCTACCTCGTGGGTGGAAACGACGGTGCGAAGGCGGGTGCCGTCGTCGGCGCCATCGCAGGTTATCGTAAGAAGCGTTGAAGCCGGACCGCACGGAATTGAGGAAGAAGGAAGAACAGATGAAACATGTTCGACATACAGCACTTATCGGGCTGTGCTTGATGACGTTTGCGGGCACTGCCTCTGCGGATGCAGAGATGGACGAAATCATTGCCGCGGCCGGTCCGTTCATGCATCTTAGTTGTGCCAGCGTTCTAACCGAGCACGAGGGTAATCCCGAACAAGTAAGCCAAATCGTGCGTCTGATGGCGATGGTTTCTCTTTTCAACCGGCAGATTGACGTCCTGGCTACCGTCCCCGAGGAATACTTGGGCGACCTCAAGGCCGAGTTTGTCGAAGAGCTGGAAGATGCATGCGACGACGATGGCGGCAGGTTACTGGCAGGCGCCGTCGACGATGCCGTGAGAGAGACATTCGAAGCGTTCGAGTAAACGCGACCTTGTTAACCGGGCGAGATCAAGGGACTGCTTTGGTCCAAAATTGGTGGGACGTTGGTGCGTGCGACTTTAGACTCTCGCCAACACCGTGGAAGTAACAAGTATTTGCGAGCCAAGCGCCAATAGCCCCGTCTAAGAGATCAAGCGAACACTCAACCGCTAGAAATCGACGATTTTCCTCGGCAGCAAGCTTAACTACGGGACACTTTCGCAATGATTGACGGGGCTATTCATAGATCCGTTCCGCCATTGGTGTTGTGTCAATGAGGTTGAGGAGCCCGGTGAGAACAGCCTGCTCCGCGCGGTTTGCGCGGGTGCGGGGATTCCAAACCACATGAACGTCGATTGCGGGTGGCGACTCGTATGGCGGCAGTCGCCACAACCGCCCCATTTCGACATCCTCTCGTACCACGTGAAGCGGCAAAGGGCCGATGCCGAGCCCCGCGACGATCATTCGGCGAACTTCCTCAAGGTTAGCCGAAGTACCAACAATGCGGTCGTCAAGCCGTGCCTCGCTTCGCATCATCGTAACTGCGCGAAGCGCATCGTTCATCTGGTCCGTCACGAAGCTGACCGACGAATGCCCGGCGAGATCTGCAGTCGCAAGCCCGGTATGACCAAATAGTGGGTGTGTCGGGCCGCAGAAGAGGCCAAAGAACTCGCGAAATAGCCTTCGGTATTCGAGACCAGGCTTGTGGTCGTTGACAAGGCAGACAGCAAAAGAGGCGCGACGAGATGTAACGGCTTCCAATGCTTCTCGGCTTGCCATCGCGTCGATCGAGAGCGTGGCAGCGGGATGCGCGGAATGAAATTCTGTCAGCGCGGCATCGAACAGCGAGCAGACCACGTGGCTGGCCATCGCGATGGAAACATGTCCCCGCACTTCATCATCGACATCGCGCATGACGGTGCCAAGCCGAATTATGGCACCGTGTATGTCGGTCGCCTCTGCTTGCAACAGCCGACCCGCGGCGGTTAGTTCAAACCTACCGGGGCTACGATAGAACAATCGCTTGCCTAAACGATCCTCTAGCCGCTTTAGCGCGCTGGAAACCGTCGGTTGCTTCAATCCCAACCGTTCGGCCGCATCGGTGACCGAACGGGATTGAGCGAGCACAAGAAAGGTGCGCAAGAGATTCCAGTCAAGGTCGCGCGCGAGCCGTTCTGCTGATGTGAGTCGGGTCATGAATATAGATTACATCAATATTGAGAATTCCAATTATCTATTTGATTAATGACCCCGTGACGCCTCACTCTGTTCCATGAACTGCATTGGGGGAAAGCTGGTTGCGATGACAATCGAGTCGCGGGAAAAACGGCAACCATGGATACTTCTATCTCCTGCCTTGACGGCGGTCTGTTTGCTTCTGGTTGTCCCGCTTCTTTTCATCGTGGTCTATTCCTTCTGGTTGCGCAGCGCTGTTGGCGCGGACACGCCTGGCTTTCATCTCGATAACTGGCAGAAGGTTCTGACCGACCGGTTCTTCCGCGATATCCTGCTCAACACACTGAAAATTGCAGGGATCACTACAGCAGTCTGCGCGATTCTAGGCTATCCGGCAGCCTATTTCATTGCCCGGTCGCGCGGTAACAAGCTGATCCTGCTTGTCCTGCTCATGCTGCCGTTTTGGATCAGCTACATCATCCGTACGATGAGCTGGATCAATATCCTTGGCATTTCCGGGGCTTTGAACTCGTTCTTGCTAGCGATCGGAGTCATCTCCGAGCCGGTCCAGATGCTTTATAACGAGGTTACGGTGATCCTGGGCCTCGTGCATTTCCTGCTGCCGTTCATGGTGCTAAACGTCTATGTCAGCCTCGAAGGGATCGACACCAATCTCGAAGACGCGGCCAATTCTCTTGGCGCGACGCGGTGGCAGAGCTTTCTAGAGGTCACCCTGCCGCTTTCCCTGCCTGGCCTGGCCGCCGGCGGTCTGCTCTGCTTTGTCCTTGGTGCCGGCACCTACATCACCCCGGTGATCCTAGGCGGCCCGCGCGACGCGATGTTCGCAAACCTGGTCTTCGAGGCAATCATCCGCCAACTCAACTGGCCGCTCGGGTCGGCTCTGTCGCTTGCGCTCCTCGTCGTCCTTGGCGCGTTGGTCCTTATCTACAACCGCTATCTTGGCATGGCTCAGCTTGCAAAGGGGTTGGGTTGATGGGCTGGGCACTGATCCGGGCCTATACGGTCCTTGTCTACCTCTTCATGTTCCTGCCGGTCGCGGTGGTCGTGCTTCTGTCTTTTAACGCAAGCCAGTTCGGCAGCTTTCCGATGACCGGCCTCTCTTTTCGCTGGTTCGAGACGCTGTGGCAGAATGAAGCGATTGGGCGCGCTTTCAAAACCTCCATCCTGCTGGGATTGATGACAGCGCTTGTCTCGACCACGCTCGGTGTACTAGCGGCGCTGGCACTTGTGCGCTACCGGGTGCCGGGACGCGACATGATCACCACGCTTCTTATCGCCCCGATCCTAGTGCCCGAGGTGGTATTGGCAGTGGCACTCCTCCTTTTTCTGAACGCCCTCAATATAAACAAGAGCTTCGGGCTCCTTCTTATGGGGCATGTGATCTTTACCCTACCGTTCGTCATCCTCGTCGTGCAGGCACGGCTGGTTTCGATACGTCGGGATGTCGAGGAAGCGGCGCTGAGCCTGGGCGCCACCCCGCGCCAGACCTTTTTCGCGGTAACACTACCACTATTGACACCCGCCGTCGCGGCCGGTGCGCTCTTCGCCTTTACTATCAGTTTCGATGACATCACAGGCACGCTCTTTTGGAAACCCGGCGGGGTAGAAACCGTGCCGACGCAGATTTTCTCGATGCTCCGCAATTCGATCTCTCCCGAAATTAACGCGCTTGGCACCGTGATGATCGTGATGACCGTCGGGTTGCCGCTCATCGGGGCCGGTATTGCCCGGTACCTGGCCAACAAAAAGGGCGGATGAACCGCCATGACCAAACAATATTCAGCAAGGAGGCTGACCATGGAAAACACGACACGCTACGAACGGCTGCGCGAGCGGCTTCAGAACGGCGACCTCGACCGCCGGAAATTTCTGGGCCTGCTCGGAGCGGCCGGTGCCGCCTACGGGCTCCAGACGCCCTTGGCGAAATACGCCAACGCCCAGACCGTGAGCCAGGTGCGCTTTGACGGCTGGGGCGGCATCGTGTCCGAGGCGTTCCGGAAATTCGCATTCGATCCTTATACTACCAAGACCGGCCTAACCGTGGTAGACGGTACGTTCCCCGGCGGTGACGAATATCTAGCGCTGGTCCGCGCTTCTCAGCCGGGCGAATACAACATCGCTCACCTTTCGGGTGTGTTCGATTATGCCCGCTATCACGCGTTCGAGCTGACAAGCGAGTTGAACCTCGACAACATCCCGAACATGGCGCTGGTCATGCCGGCCTTGACCAACGCCTTTGCCGCAGTCACGTCTGATAGTCTCAGTGCAGTACCTTATGATTACGGCAGCACCGGCCTAGCCTATAACCGCAAGTACATCTCGGATGAAGAGATGCATGAAAAGGGTGCCAATATCCTGATCGACGCTGCCCACAAGGGCAAGATTGGCGGTTGGAGCGACTGGCGCACCCGCGTCTGGTACGGCGCGCTTCAGACCGGGCAGGACCCGAACGGCGCAACCGATATGGAAGCAATCTGGGACGCCGTGCGCCAGCACCGCGATCTCGCATTGAAATACTGGGCTTCGGGCGCTGAATTGATGAGCCTTCTGGCCGAGGAGGAGATCCACGTCACCGAAGCCTGGTCCGGCCGCGTCTTCGCGCTGCAGGAACAGGGTCACGACATCGGTTACTATGACCCACCGCAGGGATTCGGTTGGCAAGAATGCCTCTTCGTGATCAAGGGCAGCCCCATGGGAGCCTGTGAAGAGCTTCTGAACTTCATGCTCGATCCCGCGACTTCGATTGCGGTGGCTGAGGGGCAGAACTATCCGCCCGCACTCGACCCGACCAAGGTCGATCTGGGCGCAAAGATCCCGACGCTGCCGGCCTTCGATCCGACCGGCACGCTCTCGGGCCTCACCTTCGCCGATCCCGGCTACTGGAACGGCAACGAGGCCGAGTGGTCCGAGACCTTCTCCCGCGTCCAGCGCGGCTACTGAGACCGATGAGCTCGGCCCCCGCAAAAGGGGGCCGGGCACCCCAGCCCCGAGGAGAGGCCCGTTGAGCGCCGTTACCCTGACCGATATCGTCAAGCGCTTCGGCGATTTCACCGCCGTCCATCGGATGTCGCTCGATATTCCGCAAGGCAGCTTCGTCACCCTTCTCGGGCCCTCGGGCTGCGGCAAGACGACGACCTTACGTATGATCGCCGGGCTTCTAGACCCGAGCGATGGCGACATTTCCATCGGCGGGCGGCGCGTGAACGACGTGCCGATCCACCGCCGGAACCTAGGGCTTGTTTTCCAGAACTACGCGCTCTTCCCACACCGAACGGTGGCCGACAACGTCGCTTTCGGTCTGCGCTACCGCAATGTGGCGCAGGCCGAGATCAAGCGCCGTGTGGTCGAGGCCCTGGACTTGGTGCAGCTTCCCGAACTAGGCGAGCGCTATCCAAAGGAGCTTTCAGGCGGTCAGCAACAACGCGTAGCACTGGCCCGCGCCATTGTGATCGAACCGGACGTGCTTCTCCTTGACGAACCGCTCTCGGCCCTCGACGCCAACCTGCGCGAGGATATGCGGGTCGAGCTGAAGAAGATCCAGCAGCGCATTGGGGTGACCACGGTCTTTGTTACTCATGACCAGACGGAGGCTTTGGCGATGTCCGACCGGATTATCGTTATGTCGAAAGGCCGGGTGGAGCAAATGGGCGCACCGGAAGAGGTTTACAACACGCCCGCAAGTGAGTTTGTCGCGACCTTCCTCGGTGCCTCGAACATCCTGCCTGCGACCTGTACCGGTATTGACGGGGGCATGGCTGCGCTTGAAGTGTCTGACCTGCCCAACATTGCCGTCCCACCCGACCGCGCTCCCCGTATCGGTGGCGTCGGTCCGGCAAAGCTCGTCATACGCGCCGAAAAACTCGACGTTCTGCCCGCGGGTACAGATCCAGACGGCCGGTATTCGGTTGTCGGCACTATTGAGACGGTGGACTATCAGGGCCAGTCGGCCCGCTATTTCTTGCGGGTCGGCGGCTACGCATTGCAGGCCATCAACATGATCGACGATCACCCTCTACCCATCGGGGCCGAAGTCTCGGTGCGCTTCCGCGCCAAGGACTGCGCCGCTCTGCCTTCGGAGCCCCGAGCATGACGACCAAGAGTCATTTATTCTACCAAACCGACAGCCGACGCCCTGTACTTGCCGAGGCGCGGGGGATCTACATGTGGGATGTCGACGGTAAGCGCTACATCGATGGCTCATCGGGTGCGATGGTGTCAAATATTGGCCATTCTAGCCCCCGCGTGCTGGAGGCGATGCGGCGACAGATGGAGAAGTCAACCTTCGGCTACCGCCTGCATTTCGAGACCGAGCCGAGCGAGATGCTTGCGACAAAGGTGGCAAAGCTTACGCCCGATGGGATGGAGAAGGTTTTTTTCGTCTCTGGTGGTTCCGAGGCCGTCGAAAGCGCTATCAAGATCGCTAGGCAGTACGCCGTTACCATCGGACAGTCTTCGCGGTGGAAGGTGATTTCGAGAACACCGTCTTATCACGGCTCCACACTCGGAGCGCTGGCGCTGACGAGCTACACGCCGCTTACCCTGCCGTTCGAACCGATGATGCAGGTGATGCCGAAGATTCCCGCGCCGCGCGCCTATCTTGATGGGCTCGAATTGGACGACCCCGCCACCGGTGCGCACTACGCGGCGATGCTGGAAGCGAAGATCCTCGAGGAAGGACCAGAGACAGTGCTGGCCTTCATCCACGAACCGGTGGGCGGCGCCTCGACCGGCGCACTGGTGCCGCCAGAGGGTTACATGCAGGCGGTACGCGCGATCTGCAACCGTTACGGGGTGCTCCTGATCCACGACGAGGTGATGTCAGGCGGCGGCCGCACCGGCCGGTTCCTTGGCGCCGATCACTGGGGCGTCGCGCCCGACATCATCGCGATTTCCAAGGGCTTCGGCGCGGGCTATGCGCCCTTGGGTGCCATGATCGCCCATGACCGGATCGTCGATCCGGTGCTGAAGGCGGGCGGCTTCATGCATGGCCACACATATGCCGGCAATCCCCTTGCCTGCGCCGCCGGGCTCGCGGTGCTGGAGGAGATCGAGGCGGGCGCAATGATGGAGAACGCCGCCGAGACCGGCGATCTGCTGAAATCCCGCCTCGGCGCGCTGATGCAGCGTTACCCCTTCATCGGCGACGTGCGGGGAAAGGGACTGCTCCTTGCCTTCGAACTGGTCGAGGATCGCCAGACGATGCGCCCCCTGCCGAAGGCGCTGAATGCCTATTCGGAGCTCGTCGAACTAGCTTATCAGGAAGGACTGATCATCTATTCCCGCCGCACTCGCGACGGGACAGAGGGCGACCATTTCCTCGTCTGCCCGCCGATGATCACCAACGCCGAACAGGTGGACGAGATCATGGTCATGCTCACCTCCGCGCTTGACCGCTTCGCCGAAAAGGTCGAACCGGCCATGAAACAGAGCGTCTGAATCCATGTCGAAAATCGTCATCACCTGCGCCATCACCGGCTCGATCCACACGCCGTCGATGTCGCCCTACCTGCCAGTCACGGCCGGGGAGATCGCCGAACAGGCGATCGGCGCGGCCAAGGCAGGGGCCGCGATCCTGCACCTGCACGCTCGTGATCCGAAGACCGGCCGGCCTTCGGCGGCGGTGGACCATTACCGCGCCTTCCTGCCGACAATCCGGACCGGATGTGATACGGTCATCAACCTGACGACAGGCGGCAGCGCGGTGATGACGCTCGACGACCGCCTTGCCGCGCCCCTGGAGCTCAGGCCCGAGATGTGTTCGCTCAACATGGGGTCGATGAACTTCGCGCTCTATCCGATGCTGGGCAAGCGCACCGAATGGCTCCACGACTGGGAAGAGCCTTTCCTGCGCGAGTCTGACGATCTCGTCTTCAAGAACACGCCCCGCGATATCGAAGGCATTCTCACCCGGATGGGCCGCAACCGTGGCGCGCGGTTCGAGTTCGAATGCTACGATGTCAGCCATCTCTACATGCTGCGCCACTTCGCCGACCGGGGGCTGGTCGAGGGGCCGATCTTCATCCAGTTCGTGATGGGAGTCCTCGGCGGCATCGCGGCCGAGCCTGAGCACCTGGACCACCTGAAGACCACTGCCGACCGCCTCTTCGGGCAGAACTACATTTTCTCGGTCCTGGCCGCCGGGCGCCAGCAGATGCCACTGGCCGAGAAATCCGCCGCAATGGGAGGTCATGTACGTGTCGGATTGGAGGACAACCTCTACATCTCCAAGGGCGTGCTCGCACGGTCGAACGCCGAACAAGTGGAGAGGGTCCGCGCACTGGTCGAGGGGCTTGGTCGAACCGTCGCCACGCCCGACGAGGCGCGCGCGCTGCTCGGGCTGAAGGGCGCGGGCGCGGTGGGGTTCTGAATGGCGGCGGGGATCATAATCCGGCTGGCCGAGGCGGCCGATGCCGCGCGGCTGAATGCGGCACTCCGGGGGCTGTCGGACGATCTGGGCGACAGCCACGGGGCGAGCGATGACGATATCGCGGCGGCAGGGTTCGGCACTGACCCGACCTTCCGCGCGGTCCTCGCGCTTCAGGGCGAGGAGGTCGTCGGAGTCGCAGTCTTCTCGCCGATTTTTTCGACGACGCTGGCCACAGCGGGGGTCTTCGTCTCCGACCTCTGGGTCGCGGCCACGGCGCGCGGGGGGCGGGTTGGCCCGCGTCTTCTGGCGGCGGTGCGGGACGCGGCGGCGGCGCGCGGGGGGTGCGGGTTCATCCGGCTGGCCGTCTATGCCGACAACCCGCGCGCGTTGGCGTTTTACGAACGGATGGGATTTGAGGCGAGGTCGGGCGAGGTCGGGATGATCCTTGTCGCCGCGGCTTTGGGCGATATCGGAGGCACGGCATGAAGGCCATTCTCGACGACAGACAGCGGGTCCACGACCCGAAGATGTTCATGGCGAACGGCATCAGTCTACCGAACCCCGAAAAGCCCGAACGTATCGAAGTCCTGCGGGCGGGGGCCGAAGCTGCCAATTGTCGGTTCGAGACGCCAGCCGACCACGGGCTCGGCCCGATAGCGGCGCTGCATTCGCCCGAATACCTTGTGTTCCTTCAGACGATCCACGAGCGATGGAGCCGGATCGAAGGCGCCTCTGACGAAGTAATCCCGAATATTCATCCCGATATGCGGGGCGCCTCCTATCCCCAGTCCGCCGTGGGTCAGGCTGGTTTTCATCAGGCCGATACTTCTTGCCCGATTTCCACCGGAACCTGGGAATCGGCTTACTGGTCGGCCCAGACCGCGCTGAGCGGAGCGAGTGCAGTCATCGCGGGGGCGGGGGCGGTCTATGCCCTTTCTCGCCCACCAGGGCACCATGCGTTTGGAGATCTCGCCGGTGGATTCTGCTTTCTCAACAATTCAGCCATCGCTGCCGAAGCACTCCTTGAGGCTGGCCTTCGACCCGCTATCCTCGACGTCGATGTTCACCATGGCAACGGCACGCAAGGTATCTTTTATCACCGGCGCGATGTTTTGACGGTTTCGATTCACGCTGACCCCATCCGCTTCTACCCCTTCTTCTGGGGATACGCTGAAGAACGGGGCACAGGTGAGGGGTTGGGCTACAACCTCAACATACCTTTGCCGAGAAGTACCGACGACAACAGCTATCTTGACGCGCTCGGCGCGGCGCTTGGAAGAATCCAGGCTTTCGGCGCCGACGTCGTCGTCATTGCTCTTGGGCTCGATGCGCATGAAAACGATCCTTTCCAAGGTTTCAAGGTTACAACTAACGGTTTTGCGCGCATCGCCGAAGCTGTTGTTAACTTGCGAAAGCCTGTACTGATCGTGCAGGAAGGCGGCTATATTCAGCCCGATCTTGGTATCAACCTGACGAGCTTCCTAAAGGGTTGCCAGCGGGCATGACATTGTAATTCAACACCAGCATTGAGTGACGGCCAAATATGACGATCTTCGCTTGTGCGAAGCCAAACCGCCTTCGATAATCGCGGGCAAAGAGCCACACTTAGGTTCGGTATGATCCCGGTGTCCGGTTTGTCCATTTGCGAAAGGCACGGTGAAAGTTTGCCGGGGCAGAGAAACCAGTGTCAAAGGCGATTTTCTCGATGCTGTCCGTACCGTTGCGAAGCGCGCGGATCGCGATGTCGCGGCGCAGCGCATCCTTGATGTCCTGAAAGGATGTGCCCTCCTGATTCAGGCGCCGGTTCAGCGTCCGTGGGGTCATCTTCAACGCCTGCGCCACATCTGGAAGCTGGCAGGTCTGCCAGGACGCGCCATAAAGGAATGCCCGCACACGCAGGCTGTAGGTGTGGGCGCGCGAGCCTGTGAAAATCCAGTCAAGCGGTGCGCGTTCAAGGAACACCGCTGCCTCTGCCGGGCTGCGGGTGATCGGGTTGGTGAATTGGCGTGAATCGAACAGGATGCTGGAATTCGGGGCATCGAAAACCACCGCGCAAGGAAACACCACCGCGTAATCGGCGGCAAAATCGGGACGAGGAAAGGCAAAGCGCACCGCTTTCACCGGAGTTTCCGCCCCGCCGAGCCACGACAAAAGCCCATGCGCCAGTTTCAGCATCAACAAATGCCCGAAGCGCTGCGGGCGGGTTTCCCGATCATACGGGATTAACGACAGTTCCACCTCGTCCGCCTCGTTGCGCAGCTCAAGGCGGAAATCATCCAGGATCAGGTTCCAGTATGTCGAGAACCGATACAAGGCCGAAGTCAGGCTGCTCGCCTCACGCTGCACGGTCACCAGATGTTGCAGGGCGCGGCGCCGGATCGGGCGGCTCCACAACCCCATCATCTCGTCACCTGTCTCGGGCGCGGCAAGTTGGTACAAGCGCGCGATTTCATTCAGCGTAACGCGCTGATTGGGGGCCATGGGGCTGGTTTGCAGACCCGACTGTTGCAAGAGCGATACCATGGCCTCGGGCGAGCATCGCAATTTCAGCGCATCCAGCCAATCCTGAATGAAGCCCGCCGACACGGTTGTCAGCGAGACGGGATCATGACCGCTCATACAACCCTCGTTTGGCGCAATCGGATACAACATTGGCAAGAAATGAGCTTATCGGCAAGGAGGATGGTCGATAAATGACGCAAAGCCATAGCGCCAAGAGAGAAACACGCATGTCCTATCAGCCGCCCGTAAAAGATTTGATATTTTGTATCGAACACCTTTCCCATTGGGAAAACGTATCCACGCTCGCGGTCTATGCCGACCACGACCTGACGGATATCGGTGCCGCGCTCGAAGGTTTTGCCCAGTTTTGCGCCGAACAGATCGCGCCTTTGTCTCAAATCGGGGACACGCTGGGCGCCCGGTATGACAATGGTCGCGTGACGATGCCCGAAGCCGACGCGCAGGCCTATGCCCAGTTTGTCGAGATGGGATGGCAGTCGATGACCCATCCGGTGGAATACGGCGGCTTTGGGCTGCCCCGCGTCGTTGGCGCGGCAGCGGTCGAGGTTCTGAACGCCGCCGACATGAGCTTTGGTCTTTGCCCGCTTTTGACCGATGGCGCGATCGAGGCGTTGCTGCTGACCGGATCGGACGAGCAAAAGGCCACCTATCTGGAGCCGCTGGTTGCCGGACGCTGGTCGGGCACGATGAACCTTACGGAACCGCAGGCAGGCAGCGATCTGGGACGGGTGAGCACCAAGGCGACCCGGCGCGAGGATGGTACCTATGGCGTTTCAGGAACAAAGATCTTCATCACCTATGGCGCCCATGATCTGACCGAGAACATCATCCACCTCGTGCTCGCCCGCACGCCGGAGGCCCCCGTCGGGCCCAAGGGGTTGAGCCTCTTCATCGTGCCGCAAAAGCTGGTGGAGCCCGATGGCACTTTGGGCGCTGAAAACGCCGTGAATTGCGTCAGCATCGAACACAAGTTGGGTGTGCGGGCCAGCCCAACCGCCGTGCTGGAATATGACGATGCCACCGGCTTCCTGATCGGCGAGGAAAATCGCGGGCTGGAATACATGTTCATTATGATGAACGCCGCGCGTTTTTCGGTGGGTGTGCAAGGCATTGCCATATCCGAAAGGGCCTATCAGCGCGCATTGGCCTATGCCCGCGAACGGGTGCAAAGCCGTCCGGTGAACGGTCAGGCGCGGGATGCCGTTGCCATTATCGAACACCCGGATGTGCGTCGTATGCTTATGCGCATGCGCTGCCTGACCGAGGGTGGCCGCGCCATGGCGGCCGCAACTGCCGGACTGTTGGATATTGCGCATCACCGGGACGATCCCGCGGCGGCTGCGCTGGCAGAATTCATGGTGCCGCTGGTCAAGGGCTTCTGTTCGGAGCGGGCGGTCGAGGTCGCATCCTTGGGTGTTCAAATCCATGGCGGCGTGGGTTTCATCGAGGAAACCGGAGCCGCCCAGCATTATCGCGACGCCCGTATCCTTCCGATCTACGAAGGCACCACGGCCATTCAGGCCAATGACCTTCTGGGGCGCAAGGTGATGCGCGACGGCGGTGAAACCGCGCGCCGCTTCGCCGCCCGAATTGCCGAGACCGAGGCCGAACTCGCAAACGGTTTCGCCGAAGCGCAAGCGATTGGCACAAGCCTCGCCAAAGCACGAGGCAGCTTCGAAAGTGCGTTAGACTGGCTACTCGAAACCAGCCACAAGGATATCGACGCGGCCTTTGCGGGTTCTGTTCCCTTCCTTATGCTGGCCGGTACGCTGGCGGCGGGCTGGAAGCTGGCCAAGGGCGCCCTGGCGGCGCAAACCGCCCTGGATGCGGGTCAGGACGCGCGGTTCATGACCCGGAAAATAGCCACCGCGCTGTTTTTTGCCGAACACATCCTGCCCGATTGCGCCGCCGAACACGCCCGTATCCTGCACGGCGCACGCAGCCTGCTTGACGCGGATTTCCCAGACTGACACCCCGAAAGGACCAGACCCATGAATGACGTCGTGAACCCCGACACCTACGAGAGCCTCGCGATTTCGCCGCGTGAAAACGGCCTCTATGTCGTGAGCCTGAACCGCCCTACCAAGCGAAACGCGTTGAACGTGGCCACCATCGAAGAACTGATCCGCTTTTTCAGCGGCGCCCGAATGGCAGGTGTCAGGGCCGTGGTGTTGGCCGGGGAAGGCGACCATTTCTGCGCCGGCTTGGATCTGGTTGAGCATTGGAAAGCCGACCGCAGCGCCGATGACTTCATGCATGTCTGCCTACGCTGGCATGAAGCCTTCAACAAGATGGAATATGGCGGGGTGCCGATCATCGCGGCACTCAAGGGCGCGGTTGTCGGCGGCGGTCTGGAACTGGCCAGCGCCGCCCATATCCGGGTGATGGACGGTTCCACCTATTTTGCCCTGCCCGAAGGTCAACGCGGCATTTTCACCGGCGGCGGCGCCACGATCCGCGTATCGGACATGATCGGGAAGTACCGCATGATCGACATGGTTCTGACGGGTCGCGTGTACCAGGGACAAGAAGCCGTGGACCTTGGCCTCGCGCAATACATGGTCGAAGGCTCCAGCTTGGACAAGGCGATGGAAATCGCCGCCAAGGTGGCCCAGAACCTGCCTCTGACCAACTTTGCGATCTGTTCGGCGGTCAGCCACATGAAGAACATGTCCGGCCTCGATGCGGCCTATGCAGAAGCATTTGTCGGCGGCATCGTGAACACCCAGCCCGACGCGCGCGCGCGGCTGGAAGCCTTCGCCAACAAGACCGCCGCCCGCGTTCGGCCCAACACCTAGGAGAGGCAGAAGCGGGATTCGCCAACATTTCGAGGCCCCTCGCGATGCGCCGGCATACTATGTACCGCTGTCGCCATTGTCTTTCCTGCGCCGGGCCGAGTCCCTGCACGGCGCACGCATGGCGGTGATTCTTGGAGACATCCGGCGCAACTGAAGCGAAACCGCCCGAAGCATCCGCGCGGTGGCCATCGGTCTTGTCGAGCTTCGCCTGCAAAAGGGCGACACCGTATCCGTGCTCAACACGATCAATACCCGGCTAGAGGCGGAAACCATCACCTATATCGTGGGGCCACACCCACACGAAACTGATTGTCGTCGACCGCGGGCTTGCACCGATCCTGTCCAAAGCGTTCGCGCTTTTGGGCCGTTCCCTGCCGGTGGTTAAAACTGCTGATCCGAACGCAGTGGGTGATAACCATTTAGGTGGCCTGACCCCACGCCGATCACCCTCCTTGATGACGAATGGTATGCAATTGTGTTGAACTACACATCGGGCACACCGCATCCTTGTCCAACTCGAAACCAACGACTACCAAAATCAAACCAGCGACTCTTGTGATCAACGAGGGATCAGCAGGGTGGAGATGCACCGCCACTCTGAAGGGTTTTTTTGGGCCGTTCTGAGACACTGGTTGCGGGAGCAGGATTTGAACCTGCGACCTTCAGGTTATGAGCCTGACGAGCTACCTGGCTGCTCCATCCCGCGCCGGTTTTTTTTTGAGATCGTGTTAGA